>NZ_FPLG01000102.1:0-87466 GCF_900120065.1 Moritella viscosa | reverse complement strand
TTATTTCGACTTTGCACAGGGCTTTATTGTTAACCCCGACACGAATTGATAATCCCCCCCCCCCCCCGAGATTATCAATTTTTTGACAGTAAAGTGTTTTAATAATTCCTACCATCAACGTTTAATATTACGTCAGTTATGCCTCCAAGATCGGTTAATTCTGTTTAACACTCAAAAAGCTGTCATACTATGGCTATAAAATTTAGTATTTTGATGACTAAGATGAAAGTGAGAACAAAATGATCAATATTTACCGTGTATCTTTTCCTGATGGTAGCGTTTATATCGCATCGAAAAAACACCACCAGCAAATGCAGTGAAAAGCTATGAATGGGCTAAGAATCACGCAGACCCAACGCGACCATTAGTTGCAGCTTACCTAAAAAGCAAAGGCCAAAGCACGTTAGAGCTACTTCATTCAGATCTAACACCTGATATGGCTAAAAAATTAAAAAGAAGATATATCGTCGAAGCAAGACAAGCAAAACAATTCGTTATCACCTAATAGATGTTGAAAACCTGCTTGCTAGAGCAGGTTTTATTTAATAAAACTCACTTAAATACGATAATTAGCGTGAGCACATTAAGCGTCAGGCAATTTATCCTTTTCCACACTCGGTTGATCACTTAATACTTCGGCAAGTGTAGAACGACACAAATGCCCCTCAACATCACCATCCACATTTAACACCGGCAGTGGTAATTGATTATCCAGCATTTCAGGGATCACAGTTTCCAGTAACGCATCACTTTGCACGCCTGGCACTGCGTCCAATAAAGACGCATCAAGGACATTACTGTAATCTCTTTTTTCAACATTATCTAAGGTATCTTGTGTGATCACCCCTTGATAGCCATTCTCGTTAACAACATAACCATAATCTTGCTTTGATTTGCGCATTTGCAATACAGCTTCACCGATTGTCTCGGCCGAAATGCGGAAGATTTGCGGTTGCATTACAGTTTCCACCGTCAATGCACGCGCGCGATTTACATCTTTGACGAAGGCTTCAACATAATCATCAATCGGGTTAAGTAAGATATCAACAGGTGAGCCTTGTTGTACTAATACCCCATCACGCAAAATAGCAATGCGATCACCTAATCGTAGTGCTTCATCGAGATCATGGGTAATAAAGACGATGGTTTTATGTAGCTTTTCCTGTAGTTCAATCAGCTGGTCCTGCATTTCACTGCGGATCAAAGGATCCAATGCTGAAAATGCTTCATCCATTAACAGAATATCGGCATCGGTACACAATGCCCGCGCTAAACCGACACGTTGCTGCTGACCACCGGACAACTGCCTTGGATATTGATTGGCATAACCGTCCAAACCCACAGTTTCCAACCATTGCGTTGCACTTTTCTTTCGTTCCGCTTTCTTGACGCCCTGCACTTGCAAGCCATAACCAATATTGTCTAACACAGTGCGATGTGGCATTAACCCAAAACGTTGGAATACCATCGACATTTTATTACGACGAAAATCTTGCAGGTCTTTGCTCTTCAATTGCATGACATCACTACCCGCAATTTCGATTTCACCGGCTGTAGGTTCAATTAAGCGATTAAAGTGACGGATCAAGGTAGATTTACCCGAACCAGATAAGCCCATGATTACAAATATTTCTCCCGGATAAATATCCAGGTTAATATCCGACAAACCAACGGTATGACCCGTTTCCGCTAAAATAGCATCTTTTGATTTACCTGCTTTGACTAGCTCAAGTACCTTCTTTTCATTTTTACCAAAAATTTTATATAAATTTTTAATACGAATTAACGGGCTTTTATTCTCATTTAAACTCATCTTAGTGCCCTCCCAAATTTTGTAGCGTACGTTTTGCGTAACTTTGCGAAATCCGATCAAAAATAATAGCGAGTACAACAATGGCTAAGCCGTTCAATAAACCAAGTGTGAAGTATTGGTTGGTGATTGCCTTTAATACCGGTTGACCTAAACCTTTTACACCAATCATAGAAGCAATCACAACCATAGCGAGTGCCATCATAATAGTCTGATTAATACCAGCCATAATATTAGGCATTGCCAATGGTAACTGCACACCAAACAAACGTTGCATAGGACTAGCACCATAAGCCGTTGCCGCCTCTAGTACTTCTTTGTCTACAAGACGGATACCTAAGTTCGTTAAACGAATAACAGGCGGTACAGCGTAAATAATAACGGCAATAACCCCCGGAATTTTACCGATACCTAATAGCATCACCACGGGGATCAAATACACAAAGGCGGGCATGGTTTGCATTATGTCTAAAATAGGTGTTACAACGGATTGTACACGATCAGAACGAGCCATCGAGATCCCGATAGGAATACCAATAAGCACCGCGAGTGAGGTAGAGACAAGAATAATACTCATGGTTCGCATGGTATTGTCCCACATCCCAAAGAATCCGATGAGGAAGAAGGCTAAAACGACACCTAAGGTTAATTTCCAAGAACGGCTAGCAATATAAGCAAAAACAGCTAACACGGCTATAACTAGCCACCAAGGGCTGCCAAGTAACAATTTTTCAAACCAAATAAGAAAACTAAGTAAGGGATCAAAAAACGCTTCAATACTATCACCGTATTCACGCGAAAAACTACGATAAGCGCCGTCCAATGTTTTCCTAATATCAAGTAATTGGCGACGATCTAGCTGCGGTATTTCCGAAAGCCATGAACTGTCTGACATATTATTTATTTCCTAAAATAAAAAAACCCGAATAAGTCGGGTTATATATACCCAAGCTACTTCAAGGCGCACAATAAGCCAACTGAAGTGGTTTGGGTATAGTGAAAGGCTATAGTTCTGAGACTGCTTTCTTGATTTTCTTCGCAGTAGCTGAATCAACCCACTGTGACCAAGTATCTTCATAGTTTGTTAAGAAGTACTCAACACTGTATTCACCATCAGCTTGCTCATCTTCCATCCAAGCAAGTAATTCATTCATCTGAGCATTCTTGAATGAGCGGGCTGTAAGGTAAGCCAGTGCTTCAGGTGCTCTTGCCGCAAACTTTTCAGTCACGACAGTATCTACAGCAGAAGGTGGAAACATAGTCACTTTAGGTTCTAAACAATCTTCTTGAGTAATACACTCTTTAAAATGTTTTTCATCGATACCTGAACCAAAATCAACCTTAACCATATCGTATTTACCCAATACAGCTGTCGGCGCCCAATAATAACCAAACCAAGCTTCTTTACGCTCATAGGCTTTGGCAATAGAGCCAGATAAGCCAGCACCAGAACCCGGATCAATTAAATCGAACCCGTCATCGGCAAGATCCAAAGCCTCGTATAGATTCGTTGTTGTAATTTGACAGTTCCAACCTGATGGACAAATCATAAATGCAGATTTATCCGGATCTTCAGGGTGCTTAAATAGTTTCGCGTTGGCTTTAATGCCTGCAATAGTTGCTAAACTCGGGTCTTTTTCGACCATATAAGCAGGAATCCAAAATCCTTCTTCACCGCCATCTGTTAGGGTGGCACCAGCATAACGAATTCGCCCTTCTTCAACACCTTTATCAAGGGCTGATTTCATGGCATTACTCCAAAATTCAGGCGCAATATCAGGCTGACCTTTTTCGATCATAGCCGTACCGGTTGCCATTGTATCACCAGGTACGAGTTCAGCATCACACCCAAACCCATGCTCTAAAATAAAGCGATCAATATTAGCGATGATTGTGGCTGAATTCCAGCTCATGTCAGCAATGGTAACACTGCCGCATTCATTTGCATTAGCGAAGGTAGAAAGAGATGAACAAGCAAGAAGTAGTGAGGTAGCGAAAATCTTCCGCATATGAATAATATCCTTATTATTGTAATGAAGTACCAACAATACTACAGGAAATCGCGACTAAAAGCTTAGATAAGTACTAAAAACCGTAAACATGACTAAAACATCTTACGGTAATTAATACTAATAAAAGATAAAAACGTTATAAAATCAGTTAAGTAAATGAGTTATTCTTCCGCCTGAATTTGACCAACAAATAATACTGGCGCAGCATCTAGTTTTTCTGCATCCATCATTGAAGCAATGCGTTCGACAGCTGACAATAGCTGACTTTGTTCCCACTCTTCAAGATTTTGATAACGCTTGATGAAATGGTCTTGAAGCGGCTTGGGTGAACTACTCAGTAATAATTTACCTGATACACTCAGCGACAGATGCACTTTACGTTTATCGGTTTCACTTCGCGTCCTAATCACCAATGCCCGACTCTCAAGTCTGTCAATAATCGTCGTGACTGTCGCAGCACTTAAGGCGATCTCTTTCGCTATGTCTTTCGCCAGTGGTGCATCAAGCATGGCAATATTTTGCATCACCATGAGTTGAGGACCAGTTAAACCAGACTGTTTATTCAGCTGACGAGAATGTATATCAATGGCTCTGATCACTTGACGCAATGATACTAATAATTCTTCATACTTTTCCATAACCCTTCCATAATTCGCCCCTCATTTTGCGAAACAATAACAGAAATGTGCACCAGACTCATGCTGCAAATGTAAAAAAAGCAAAATAACGCCTATACGTTATTTTGCTTTTGTTGTATTCCTAACCACTATCGAACTAATTAACGCATTAAAACGAGCGTGGAAAGAATGTTAGTTCGCTAACTCAATTTTATTAAAGTCAATTTCATTTTCTTCAGGTGAACGTTCAATCGCTGCAACCTGCTTGTATTTCTTCGCAAGAATATAACCGAAACAACCGATAATCAATGCGATTGCTAATGCGCCAACCCACTGAATTTGTAAGAAGTCCAGTTTGAACAATAACGTCAACCCACTCATTAATACAACATTACCAATAATATATTTAGCCTTACCAAAACGCTCTACAGTTAAGTTTAAATTATCAGTATAAAGTCGCACTAATGAATCCAGCGAGTTAATTACAAAGGTGATGCCCACTAATATCATCGCGAGGTTATAGAAGCCTGTTGTCGCAATCTCATTCACGCTGTAGTAGTAAAGTACTGAGAACCATACTGCGATTGGAATAGACGGGAAGACCATCATTGCAATCAATACTTGATAAGTTTTCATACCACCAACAAAACGGGAAGTGAATTGACCGATCATGATGCTCCAAGAAAACCACCAGAATAAGTAAAATTCATGGTAATCATTCATTGGTAAAACAAAGTGATGAATATTACCAAAGTAATCGCCAATCAACGCAAAGGTTGTTGTAAATTCACTTACACTTGATTCTTCAGATAAGAACGCGCCAGCCCACATCACGACGATCAGACCTAAAAATAACCAGGTGCTCGCTAAACTCAATATACGTACATAACGAATACTAGTACTTGAGTAAACTGCCGCAGCAATGACGACAAAAACAATGAGATAGAAACTACTCACTATCGTTTCGCCATCACCTAATTCAGGTAAATACCAAGGTAGATTAGTCAGCAATAAGTAAGCAGTAAAGGCACAAGTACCTATAATAATAAGGTTATTGATGAATTTAATTAATGGGATCTCAAAGAATTTAACTCTTGGTTCAATGACACAAAAATAGAAACAAGTTAAAAAGTAAAATGCCCAGATAAGAAATGCCCAGAAACCAAATTCAATCGCTAAAGGATTACTAAAGCTATATTCAGGGCTTGCCGCAAGGTTTGCATAACCAGCAAACTCGGTAAGCGGAAACATGATAAGTCCCACGTCCAGACCGGAAGTAAATAGAATCGCGATAAAGGTAAATGTACGCACAGGCGTAACACCTACACAGCGCACATTCCCCCAACGAAAAATTACAAATGCAATTGCAACAAAGGTAAATATAATACCGATGCTAAGCCAAGTAGTCATCATTTAAACTCCATGTAAATTTTATATAAAACATAAGTTTAATCCTTCTTATGTTTTAAATAGCCTAGCCCAACGTTTAAGTGTGTAATCTAATAAAGTCTGTAATAAAGTATTAAGACTGTAATAAAAATTAAAATTGCATACACCCTCAAACCTTAAATATCGAATTGCCGATATTTAAATCCTGATGAATTGAGTTTGGCATTAAAAGACCATTCAGCCAGAGTGGCTTAGGCTGGTCAGATACCTAGATACCTAATGCGCTGCTTTCACTGCACACTAGGTCTATTAACCGTTAAAACGTTATTAAGCGTAGTATCGTTATACAGACTCGCGTTTTGGCGCCTGTAATCGTTGTGTGTTCTGCCATTCAGGCGCCACGGTTACACTGCTCGCGTCAGCCTCAAGCGGTATATTACCCAAAATTAGGTCAGCTGCGCGCTCTGCCAACATGATAGTCGGAGAGTTAAGGTTACCATTAGGGATTGTCGGGAAAATAGATGAATCAACAACCCTTAGCCCTTCAACACCGTGTACCCTTGTTTCTGAATCAACAACGGCCATTGGATCTTCGCCCATCTTGCACGAACAAGAAGGATGATAAGCACTTTCTACCGCACTTCTCACAAAACTATCGATCTCTTCGTCCGTTTGAATATTGGTTCCCGGTTGAATTTCTTCACCACGGAATTCATCCAACGCTGGTTGACTAATGATTTCACGTGTTAAGCGTACACAAGCCCGAAAACCTTCAATATCCTCGGCATGAGAAAGATAGTTAAACTGAATATGCGGCGCAACATGTGCATCCTTAGAGACAACTTTTACAAAGCCTCGGCTCTTCGGTTTGTTGTGACCCACATGCACCTGAAAACCATGCCCAGCAAACGCTTCTTTACCGTCGTAACGCATTGCAGCAGGTAAAAAGTGATATTGTAAATCAGGCCACTCTAATCCAGGCTTTGAACGAATAAAACCACAAGATTCAAAGTGATTTGTTGCGCCTAAACCTGACTTGTCAAAGAACCAACGCGCACCAATGAACAACTTATTTAATGGATCAAGTTTGCCATTAAGTGAAATAGGTTTAAGACACTTGAATTGGAAATAAAACTCAAGATGATCTTGTAAGTTCTCTCCCACTCCCGGCAATTCATGCACTTGGTCAATACCGGCTTCAGCTAGCGTGCTTGCTTTACCGATACCCGATAGTTGCAGGATATGTGGAGAACCAATCGAGCCAGCAGAAAGGATGACCTCTTTATTACAATGCAGTCTCGTTAGCTTACCTTTGCGCTCAAACTCTAATCCAACAGCTTGTTTACCTTCAAACAATACCTTGTGTACCAAAGCATGAGTAATAACTGTTAAATTACTCCGGTGCATCGCAGGTTTTAAGTACGCATTAGCAGTCGACCAACGCACACCATTCTTAATGGTCATGTGCATAGGGCCAAAACCCTCTTGCTGCTTACCATTGTAGTCATTGGTTGCCATGTAACCCGCATCAATACCGGCATCAACAAAGGCTTTGTACAAAGGGTTTTTCATGTTGTTGCCGTTATTCACAGCAAGGGGACCAGTGTCACCACGATAGTCATCGCCGCCAAACGCCCAGCTTTCAGCCTTTTTAAAGTAAGGTAAGCAATTAGCGTAATTCCAATTTTTTGCCCCACTTTGCTGCCACTCATCAAAATCGCGAGCATGGCCACGTACGTAGACCATACCGTTAATAGAAGATGAACCGCCTAATACCTTACCGCGAGGGCAATGCATACGGCGATTATCCAAATAAGGTTCAGCTTGAGTTTCAAACTGCCACGCATATTTCGCACTATTCATTGGAATAGATAATGCAGTCGGCATTTGAATAAAAATACTCTTATCACTGCCACCCGTTTCTAATAACAGTACCTTGTTAGCAGGATCTGCTGATAAGCGATTGGCTAATACACAACCCGCACTACCAGCGCCAACAATAATGTAATCATATAGGCCTTTTGGTTTAGTCATGTCAGCTCCCTAAAATGGACTTTCAAGTGGTTGCATACCAACATACACAGCTTTAATCTGAGTGTACGCTTTTAAAGTTTCGCTACCGTTTTCACGGCCAATACCAGACATCTTATAGCCGCCGACAGGCATTTCTGCAGGTGACGCGCCATACGCATTAATCCAACAGATACCAGCTTCTATTTGATGAATAACACGGTGAGCACGGGTAATGTCCTGAGTGAATACACCAGCCGCTAAACCTAAGCGAGTATCATTAGCGCGGCGAACTACTTCATCTTCATCAGTGAAGGTTAATACCGACATAACAGGACCAAAGATTTCTTCTTTGCTTAATGTCATCTCATCGGTACATTGGGTGAAAATGGTTGGCGCAACAAAGTAACCATTCGGCGCATTCTTAGGTTGTAATGCATGACCACCAGTAAGTAGTTCAGCACCTTCTGATTTACCTATTTCAATAAAATCCAGAACCTTGTCTTGATGCTCTTTCGAGATCAACGCACCAAAGTTAGTCTCTGGATCCATCGGGTCGCCACAGATGATGTTGTTTTCAGTACGCTCACGCAGTTTCTCGATAAAGCGTGGGTAAATGGCGTCTTGCACAAATACACGCGTACCGTTCGTACACACTTCACCTTGGGTATAAAAATTCGCCAGCATTGCTGCTGATACGGCATTATCAATGTCAGCGTCATCAAAGATGATTAGCGGTGATTTACCACCTAATTCCATTGTGACTTCTTTCAGTGAGCCCGCTGCAGCAGCCATCACTTTTTTGCCTGTTCCGACTTCACCAGTAAACGATACTTTAGCAATCTCGTCATGTGTTGTTAACCAAGCTCCAACACGACCATCGCCTTGAACAACGTTAAATACGCCATCTGGTACACCCGCTTCGGTAAATATTTCAGCTAACTTGATTGCGCCGCGTGGTGTCTCTTCTGATGGTTTAAAGATCATGACATTACCGCAAGCAAGCGCAGGTGCTGATTTCCAACATGCAATCTGTAGCGGGTAATTCCAAGCACCAATACCTGCACAAATACCTAATGGTTCACGGCGGGTATAATAAAAATCATCACCGACCTGTTGTTGATTACCTTCAATACTAGGCGCTATACCGGCAAAAAATTCAATTGAATCTGCACCAGTTACAACATCAACAACTGAAGCTTCTTGCCAAGGCTTACCTGTGTCTTGAACTTCGATAACAGCAAGTTCGTCATTACGTTCACGTAACAAAGCAACTGCTTTTAATAAAATACGGTTACGCTCCATTGGCGTCATTTTAGACCAGGTAGCGAAACCAGCTTTTGCACTTTCAATTGTCGCTTGCTGAATACTCGCATCAGCAACTTCAACTAAATAACTTACTTCTCCGTTAGCCGGATTAATGACTTCAAAGGTTTCACCTGAGTCATTCGAGAGAGGCTGTCCGTGGACATAATTTTTATAAGTAACTAACGACATTTATTTTCTCCGTGCTGCATTATCACAGCCTCGATAAAGGCTTTACATAAAATTTGGGCTTGTTCGAATTCTTTTTCAGGACAACGACTCAAGGCACTACGCAACCAAAAACCATCAATCATCGCTGCAGTTTGTTTCGCAGAATGAATCGCGACATTCTCTGGCATTAATTGTTTAAATGAAAATGCGAGGTTGCTATACAAACGTTGGCAATTGACGTGTTGCAATCTGGCTAGCCCAGGATCGTGGACTGCTTGGGACCAAAAACTTAACCAGGTTTTAGTTGCTGCTGTTGAGCGTTGAAATTCAGTAAAATTAGACTCTACGATCATCGATAAGCGTGCTTCTGCGGATAAGTTTTTACCTAAAATACGGCTTAATAACGCTTGTTTTAGTTCATCGAGTAAATATTTTAGAGTTGCTTCAATGAGACCTTGCTTTCCACCAAAATAATGGCTAATAAGGCCAGATGACAGTCCAGCTAGACCACTAATGGTATTGATTGTTGTGTGATGTAAACCGTGGCGTTCAACAGAGATTAACGTCGCGTCAATCAGCTGCTGTTGCCTTACCGTTTTCATTGCTGGTCTGGGCATAAAAAGTAACTATCCATGTTTGGTTGTTGATAATTCAATGCTTAACTGTTGTTAAAAGTTGTTAATTGAACGTTCAATTAACAACAACTATAATAGTTAGAGCTGTAACTATCAACCCCTATATTTGTCAGTCGCATAATTACAATAAAATAATTCATACATAAACCAGCGATACGAACAAGGTTAAACAACTGTTTTAAAAGAGTATTGATAAGGCGTTAATTTTCGGTTGATTAGCAGTAAAATAGTCGTAAATAAATTAATAGTTTCAGCCATAATCATTAGAAATGTAAGTATTAGAATGAATTGCAACAAAGAACTAACACCGATATTGATAGGTCAATTTTATTTAGAGAGGGAACATGCTTTATACCGCTTAGCGATTGAACTGTGGAAATATAACGTTGAGAAATTAAAACAAGATAAGCCTGCTTTCAAACAGGCTTTTTATTTATTTTAATCTGTATAACTCTAGCGTTAAAAAACTAATTCAACGCCAATTTTAATTTATTTACGCGACTAAACACAAGCCAATCAACAAATAATACTAAGGCAATAGTGCCACCAGCCATTGGTAACATAAACGATAATACAACGATAGTGATTAAACCCACTTTCCAAACACCCGCATGTTCAAATCGTGGGGGCGCACCGAGAGCTTTCTTCTCAGCAGGACGACGGATCCACCACATTACAGCACCAGATATCGCAATGAAGATAAATGCAAGACAAAAGAAAACATTAACGATTTTATTCACCACGCTAACATCACCTTGATGTAATGCGATACCTGCAGCCATGAACTTGGCCATTGGGTTGTATTCGTTCCACGTTACATCTGCTAAAATCCGACCTGAATACTGGTCTATATGTGTTGTTCTATCTAATCTAGGGTCAGTAATATCCCCGCTCATGGTATTTGCTGCTAGCGTATAAACCCCAATCTCACTTCGAGGAAAGTTAAGCTTAAACTGGGTAAATCCAAGTATTTTCGCTTGCGCTAATATTTGATCGACACCAAATTTAGCCTCTATGTACATCTCATTAGCCACCTTTGTATCATGCAGCATAGCGCCAGTTCCTGCTGCTAACATCGCTGTATGATCATGTGATTCAGGCATCAGTGTTTGCTCTAAGTTCCACGGCATCTCTTCTTCACTGCCATGATTCATTGACGCGTGATTTTGTGTAGACAAAGGTACATCATTCCATTTTTCAGCAGGGAAGCTACTCCATGCTTGCACAAACTTCCCACCCCAGATGCTTGCCCATGCAAGACCTGAAATAAAGAAAAATAACAATACAAACGATAATAACCCACCAATATTTGCGTGTAGGTCGCGCATAAGAATACGTGGTCCACTTGTCATTCTTATTTTAAGAAAACCAGCCTTACTGGCCTTGTCCCGTGGCAACCACAGATAAACGCCCGTCACTAATAAGATCACACCTAGACTTGCTGCAATTTCAATAAGGTAATCACCCCAATCACCCAGTAATAAGGTGCCGTGTATATCATTCGCTAATTCATACCAGCTATCACTGCGATCTATCGTACCTAGAACCTCTCCGTTATAAGGGTTAACTGTAACAAACAGCGTCTGACCTGATTCAAGCTTAATTGAGAAACGGTTCGCAAGATCACTACTTTTAGCTGGTATAAACTGAGTTACCATTGCATTAGGGTAGGCAGAAAGTACATTTTCCATTTGTCGTGAAATAGTTAGAGTCGAAGCCTCTGGTGTTACTTCTAGCATTGATTGATAACGACTAAATTCAATTTCGTCATCAAATAACATAACTAAACCCGTTAAGCTCAGCATTAACATAAACGGGATCACAAATAGCCCAGCATAAAAATGCCAACGCCAAGTTAAGAAGTAACGTGATTTTGAGCGTGCAAGTTCCTCGCGGTTAGACGAAGTGTTATTTACAGGCTGATTAATTTTCGACATTCTTTGTATTTTCCTTTCTACAAAATCCCTATCGAGCTAACGAAGGTCATCCATATTAATACCAATCACAATAAATAGATGACCATTATTTAATGCAATTGGTATAGCTAAATTTTTTCGTCATCAATCCCCGATTAAACGAAAAAGTTTAGCGGAATATTGATAACGTGATTTCTGTGTACTATTACTGTGACTATTACAGTGGGTAGTACAATGATAATTTAAGTTACGAAAGGACTGCTGGCGGTGCGCGAGGAGTTTGCCATTGATAACGCACGTTATGCGCTAAAAATGAATAATGCTCTTGAACTGAAACACTAAGACGAGCCAATACAGGCACGGGTAATAACTCAAGATCATGAAAAGAAGAATAATGGCTGAATGGGCAAGGTTTTCCCTCATGGATTTGGGGTTTACCTTCTTCGATCTGAACCAGTTCCAGTCCATTAACGGTACACAACGTCGCCCATACACCAACGCTATTATTGGCGTTAATCACAGGCATAAGCGTGACTAAAACCCAACTAAGCAGGCTAGCAAGCAACATTAATTTTTTAAAATAAGAACTGTGTTTCATACGATACTCTATAGATTTGTACGGAGTGTACACAAATCCATAACACATCGCAAAATTAGTAACATATGGTTAACGTTTAGACACTTATCACCCTAAGGTCTAAAAAGATAACTATCGAACGGCTAACTAATCAGCCGTTTAATACTGTGAAGACAGGATTAAGCAGTAACAGTTTCTATTTTATCACCCTTTAATACCGTCGCGGATAGCACAACAGGTATCGCTTTCGAAATTGGCGTGTCACTCAAATCCCCTTTCCCATCGAGAGATACTAATGGATTGGTTTCAGGGAAGTAAGCCGCAATATTACCTTCTGGAATGTCATAAGCCACTAGCTTAAAACCAAACACTTTACGTTCAATACCATCCGGCCACAGCGATTCAATATCGACTAATTGGTTATTCTCCATCTTTAATGCAGCGATGTCATTCTCGTTAATAAAAAGGACTTTACGTTCACCGGATATACCGCGGTAGCGATCATTAAAACCATAAATAGTGGTATTGTATTGATCATGTGAACGCATGGTTTGTAATACGAGTACAGGATTGTTACTAAGTTCTCGTAAGTTTGCTGGTAGTAAATGAACAGGCAGATCATGCTGCATAAATTGTGCTTTTTTCGACGCTGTTTGCCACTGTCGCTGCGCAGCACTGTTACCAAGATAAAAACCACCAGGCTGTTTTATCTTGCGATTAAAGTCGCTAAAACCAGGAATCGTTTTTTCAATCAAATCTCGGATCCGAGCATAGTCTTCAATGACCCAACCCCAATCAATGGGCTGCTTGCCCAACGTTGCTTCTGCAATACCCGCAATAATAGCAGGCTCAGATCGCATTTCACCAATATCACCTGCCACCACGCCCGCAGAAGCATGCACCATACTAAACGAGTCCTCAACGGTGATTCTTTGTGGCCCAAATGTTTGCATATCAATATCAGTGCGCCCTAAGCAAGGTAATATGAGCGAGTCTTTACCCGGCACAAGATGCGTACGGTTTAATTTTGTCGCGATATTAACCGTCAAGCTACAGTTGGATAGCGCTTGTTGCGTTAACGCAGTGTCTGGCGTTGCAGCAGCAAAGTTGCCCCCTAAGCCAATAAATATTTTACTCTCCCCTGCAAGCATCGCTTTAATCGCTTCAACCGTATTATGTCCAGGTTCTGAAGGGGCTTTAAAATCAAATTCATCCGATATGCTTTTGATGAACGCAGCACTGGGCTTTTCATCAATGCCCATCGTACGATCGCCCTGTACATTACTATGCCCACGCACTGGACACAATCCCGCACCTTGTTGCCCTAACTGCCCAAACAATAGCTGTAAATTGGCAATTTCTTGGATGGTTTTCACCGAATGCTTATGCTGAGTGATCCCCATCGCCCACGTGATAATCACCCGCTTAGATTGACGATAAATGCGAGCAGCTTGCTCTATTTCAGATTGCAATAACCCAGCCTGATCGGTAATTTCATGCCATGACGTTGCTTCAACGGCGGTTAAGTATTCATCGAGTCCTTGAGTATGTTCAACAATAAATGCATGATCAAATATAGAGGCTCGTCCAGCGGCCAATTCGGCGCTATCAATCACACCAAGCGCTTTAACCATACCGCGTACCACAGCCATGTCTCCGCCAAGCTTAGGTGTGAAATAACACTGACTAATTTGTGTCGAACTATCAGTCAGCATTTCTTTCACTGATTGTGGGTTAGTAAAACGCTCTAACCCTCTTTCTTTTAAGGTATTAAAAGTAACAACAGCCGCCCCGCGACGCGATGCCTGCCTTAATGTATCTAGCATGCGTGGATGGTTTGTGCCAGGGTTTTGGCCAAACACAAAAACAGCATCAGCATGCTCAAAGTCTTCCAGTGTTACCGTACCTTTACCGATACCAATAGCCTGCTTCAAGCCGACACCACTTGCTTCATGGCACATATTGGAACAATCAGGAAAGTTATTGGTACCAAATTTACGCACAAAAAGTTGATACAAAAAAGCCGCTTCATTACTCGCTCTACCCGATGTATAAAACTCTGCCTGATCAGGGTTTTCAAGTGCATTTAAGTGCTTCGCGATCAGTGTAAATGCCTGCTGCCAACTAACCGCGTCATAGCAACCCGTTGCACGATTATACTGAACAGGATGGCTAAGCCGCCCTTGCGATTCTAAAAAATAATCACTTTGCTGGGTTAACCAACTGACCGGATGTTTTGCAAAAAATTCTGGTGTAACACGTCGGCTTGTGGCTTCCCAATTAACGGCTTTAGCACCATTTTCACAAAATCGAAACCGAGTTTGTTCTTTTGACTCACCCCATGCACAACCCGGACAATCGAATCCTTTATCTTGGTTTGTTTTGAGTAAGTTTCGAATATTTCGTGACACATTTTCGCTTTTCACCAGATGTTTGGTCGTACTTAATAAGGCTCCCCAGCCACCAGCAGACCCTTCATATTTTTTAATTGTCATGTTGATTCTCTGTATCAGACTTTCTATAGTCATTAAGTAGGTTTAAACGAAAAGCACCATGGTAGACGTTAAACCCACCATTACGACTAAAGCCAATCAGTGTTAAATTAAAGCGTTTCGCCATGTTGATCGCGAGGTTGGATGGCGCGCCTACTGCTATCAGTACCGAAATACCAGAAACAAGTACTTTTTGAACCAACTCGAAACTAATACGGCCACTTAGAAATACAATTTTCTTTTGTGGATCAAGTTCTGGGCGTCTTGCTAATACCCCCATCAATTTATCTAATGCATTGTGACGTCCTACATCTTCACAGCTCAGTAATAAAGTCCCCTTAGCATCGAATAAGGCGCATCCATGCACCCCGCCAGTTTGGTTAAACATCGATTGATACTGACGTAATGAGTCGCTGAAATGAGGAATAATAAGGCCCGACAACCACCCTTCGGTCGAATCTAAATCGGGAATATCGCGTAGCTCTAAAGACTGTATTGAGGATTTCCCACACACTCCACAACTGGAGAAGGATGTAGTATCTCGATTGATTAATGCCCAATCCACAACAACATCTGATGATAAACGTAGATGTATTTCATTTTGGTTCATTTCATCTGAATCAAAGTGCTCATTGATACAAACAATGTCGCTAGCGTTGTTGATAATACCCTCTGCTAACAACAGGCCTGTAACCAGATTAAGATCGTCACCCGGTGTACGCATCGCCACTAGGTAAACACGCTCTTTCTGTTTGCCCGCACAGTCGCTATAAATGAGGTGTATCTCTAAAGGCTCTTCGATAATCACGGAGTCAATTGACAAGCTGACTTCTGTACCATTTATCTGTCGTATAGAACATGCCACAACACCAATAGTTAGCAAGCTTGATTGATGCATTTGCTGACTATTAGCATGGTTATTTCGACTGCCATTTCGTTGATGAGCAGCATTAAAGGCTGACTCTCTATCAACTAACGAATAGTCTTCTGGATTTATTTTCTGTTCAGCCATGGGCATGCCTCACTTAATAGATTGATGTTAAAAACGGAGGATGCTCCACAAGCATTTTTACGGTGAGCTTTAACATTCGTTAAATAAGTGCTTTACACTACCTTTTACAGAGCAATAAACATAACGGGAAAATTCTTTCATTTGATAAGAAAAACTTATCAGCTAGCTCAATATAAGATGCATAAAGGGCTCATCAAACATTCTCGATGCATATCAAATTTAAACATTAAGTCATTCTGTGATGGTGGTCTAAGAAGATTCGAGTCGTGACGTTTGCGGGACTATCAATAAATACCCATTATCTCGATTTGATATAATGGGTATAATTTTTAACTAGCTTCTTAAGTTAAAAGTTAAGTTAAATCGAATCAAAGCCTATGCATTCTATTTTTTCATGTGACCTAGGTCTCTTCACCATAAAAATATAAAGGTATTTTAAGATTAAAGCCTGACAAAAAAGACGTAGAATAAATATTACTGAAGATATAAGGATGAAGTATTTTAGGTTTATTGAGAGGGAGTTAGAACTTTTATCTGGGCTACAGGTTAAATGTGAGCAACAGATAAAGTAGGCTCACTAAAACACCAATGGGGTAAGTAAAACGAGCTGAATTTAACAGTGGTGTAATAGGAGTAAATATGGGTGCCGGCAACAGCACCCAAATAGATAAACAAGAGGAATAGATATAACTAAACACTATTAACAAGTTGAAATACTAGTGGCAACCTATTAAAAGCGGTAGCTTATCGTATTAAACAAGCAGGCATTATGATAAATAACAGACAAAAGCAATGGCATATAGCACAAGGTATCTGATAATATCGGTAAGGCTATTTACCTTCCCTAAAAATAATCTAGTAGATGAATATTAAAGAACTGAACCCCTTAATACCAGGCAAGGTACTGCTCAACCGCTTTATCTTACTTGAAAAATTAGCACCACACATATTTGTAGCACTCGATTATGAGTCTGGTAACAAGGTAGTGCTGAAGCAAGCTCAAGAAGCACAATTGCAAAGAGAATTGCACTGTATGATGGACTGCACTTCTCCCTATACCATTCAACCCCTTGCTCATTTTCCTACATTACTAGTATTACCGTACATCGAAGGGAGGAGTTTATTAACATTTAATCTAGAGCAATCCAGTTTGTTCATTGCCATCATACCGCAACTTGTTCGAGCGATACAGAGCGTACATCAAGCAGGTTGGGTACATGGTGATATTAAACCATCCAATGTTTTATATTTATCTAAGTATCAATTAATAACATTAATTGATTTTGGTGCAGCTCAACCAGCAAATACACCATTATCTATATTGGATGAGTGGCAATTAACACCTGGTTTTACGAGTGTTCTTAAGCGGCAAGGTATAGGAATAATAGAAGCTAAAGATGATTGGTATGCATTAAAACAATGGTTGGAGCAAATTGATCATGCTTCACTATCAAACAGAGATAAACATCAATTTCTGAATTGGACTAGATGGCTTCATTCTAAATGCAACTAAACAAGAAATAATACAAGATGCTTAATGTGAACATCCACATCAAACATCTTTAATTATTAATTCGATCGTTGCCTAGAGTGTTGCAGGTAGGTAGAAACGACTGAATAACCCTTTAGTTAAAATTTCATTACTGTCTTTTAGTGTATAGGATAAGACAATATCTTCGTTATCAAGGTGGTAAACCAGATGACGAATTCGACGATCGCCTGTCGCACTTGACTTACCATCAAATAACATTCTAAATAACGCCCATTGACCAGTATAGGATTGACTGGCTATACGGTTTTCGCCTTTATAAAAATTAATAGAAAGATAACCTTCTTTGCCCGTTATCGGCCAAGCAATATTTTGCCACAATCTAGGACCATGTCGATATGAAAATAAACTTTCAGCTCCTCTGATATCAAACTTGGTCGTGGATGTGCTCATAGAGCTCGCTTTTACCCGTAGCTGTAGAGCCAATTCTTGCCCGGTTGGACCAAAAAATAGTTTTCTAATGTCTTTTGCATGATTAATTTGTTTCAGTGTTTCAGCACTTAAAGGTAATTTCTCACCATCAAACTCAGCCAGTTTCAACGTGCCATTACTCCAATAAGCAAATGGTTTAAGGGTATCAGAAACAAACTTATCCAGTCGTCCTTGTGGTTGAAACATATTGGAAAAGTCATCAATGGCAACCTCACCTCGCCCTTGTAAAGAAAATGGAAAGCGTCCTTCAATGGCTTGCTGATAAAATGAATAAATCTGTTCTTGCCATTGCTTATCCAGATAACCAACACCACCACTAATAACACGTTTCCATGCCTGCTCATTGAGTGTTTTAATCCATCTAGCAACTTGACCCGGTGCTTTGCTCGAGACCCTGCGGAAAGTGACTAATGCATCTTGGCTACCCGCAGCGTGAGCTTTGGCTTTCTCATATAAAGCTTTTTCAGGTTCACTGCTTGTCAAAGCACTATCAAAATAAGTATTTAAATTATCTAATCCATCAAGCAATTCATCAATTGGTGCACTCTTACCTTGATTAACCATAAACGAAGCATAATGACTAAACGCCTCATTGACTACATAAGAGGGTTGGAGACGAACTAACTTATCACCCGCAATACGGTTAATTTTATCGACTTTCTTCAGTACTTTTGCTGATTTTTTCAGGCCTAACTGTCTTGCAACTTTAGTATTTCCTTTTGTATCAGCATCATTTTCCGCAGCCAAAGTGGTATTAATAACGACGGCTTCAAGTACGTCAATAAATGGACTATTCGCGGGTTCACGAGCAACCTTTATCGCATAAGCCAGATCTTCCATACTAACGTAGTCTTTAATTTCAATATTATTTATCAATTCTTCCCATTGATACACATAATCGGAATAGTAAAGCCGCTGTACTTTCTTACTCAACTCAGCTAACTCAGCTACGGAAGCACCGGTCATATCACCTTGAATAGATTTGAATTCATCGAGTTGCTTCTTTAATAAAGATGATTTTACTGACAAATCAATCTTTGCGTGTCCTTGCTTTGTATAAAGTTCAGGTAAAAGATAACCATGAAAGCCAGGTTTAAAACTGAATATTGAGGTAAATTTATCACCTAACTGCCGACGAATATCAACACGATTTCGATATTCAGGCAACGCTTTTAAACGTGCATAAATTAACCGCTCGGATGACAAGCCTTCTAAATTTTGTACCGCAACCGAAATCAATTCGTCATTTGGTTTAAGCACATGACTATAATCACTGTCAAACAAATCATCCATCAATAAACTTAAGTTACTGAGACTATCGGCAGATATATCACCTTGATCATCCAAGGTATCAATCAGATAGTTAATCATTTCATTTTGTGCTAAACGACGTGGATCAAATAGCATCTGATAATAACGCAGTAATTCAAATACCTTGCTTGGATTACCTAAATTAACGTAAACATATAATTCACTACTTAGTAGATCTGCAAGCTGAGGTAATAGAAATAATTGTAATTGCTGTTGATAAACCTGATTGATTTGCGCTGCAGTATCTCCTTGCTTGGTACTTACTTTTTGATACCAAGGTAACGGTTTCTTTCCTTCTTGAGCCACATTACGCAATTCATTCAATACAGTAACAAGCTCAGCAAGCCCTTTATTACCTTCTTTTAGGCGATTAATATCATTACGATATAAACTCAATTCTGTTGTTGCCTGACTTCGGAACGCTTCATCCAGGTTCCAGTTATCACGTAGTTGCAAGCCAAATAATGTAATAAATCCGGCTAATCCCAAAACTAACAAACTACGCCCTGCAATATAGCCATAGTGACGCTGTTTATTAACCCCGACAATACTTGCTTCAGGTAACAAAACATGACTTAAAATACGGTTAGAAAATAAGGTTTGTCGGCCTTCAAATTGTGGTTGAATCGCATCTGCATTAAACGCAGACTTTTCAGCAACTAATTGAGTTAATAGATCATAGCTTGCACCACGTTGACCCGTTGATACCAAATACATACCACGTAACCAAACAGCCTGACGAACCCGGTTTTCTCGTCCAATATTAGTTAGTAATTCATTCGCACGTTCAAAGAAAATCCCTAATTGATACGGCAGTGCAATAATTGAATCAGTTTCATCCCTACGTGCTTCACGTAATAATTGAAATTGTTGTAGCGCTAAATTCTTTAATAGATTTTGGCATGCGAGCTCTGACTCTTTGAGCTTGAAATAATGGTTATCATCCAATGAAAAAGTAATACCAAATGGATTTTCAACATCACACCCTGAGTAGTTATAGAAAAAAGGCATGAAGTCTGAAATTGTATCTGCTTTGGTAAAAATACTGTACACAGGAAGTGATAATCCTGTATGTTCACCTAGCTCAAGAATGGCATCTTGGAAATTTAGGCTTAACGTTCGACGAGCTTTCTTGTCACATTGCAAAAATTGATCACAGCCGATTACGGTAATGACACCATTAATGGCCTGACGGGGGCGATACTTTAATAACTGCTTAGCAAGCACTCGCCATAATGCTTCATCAATACCTTCACTATCAAATAAACGGTGACCAACTTCAATAATAACCGCATTATCATTACTCCAGAAACGTACATATTGATCAGTATCACTTTCATCTTGAGAACGGTGTAATACTGGTTCTAAGTTATTTTGTTGTAATAAACTACTTTTTGCGTCATTTTCGCCACCAATCACTATGTACCAAGGCAATTCATATAAATGCTTAAGTTTATGACCACGCACTCCGCGAAGTTGTTTTACTGCTGCGACAAACAACTGCTGAATTGTTTTAATATCTTGCTTAAGTAAAACCTCTTGATCGTGTTGTTGATCTTTATTTTTAGGGGTTAACCAATAACAAAACCCCAAGATGGCAGCTGCTGCAAGCAAACAACTTAACGTAACAACAGGCTTTAATACAGTGTATGATTCAGAATCTGCCGGTATCCATAACCATGCAGCGCAACCACAAGCAATTAGAATTACTGATAGTAAAAGTAATGGTTTATTTAATTTCATAGTTCTCATTATTGTAACTGCCTATTTCGACGTACTGCTGCGTTAAACCCAAAGCGAACATTAAGTTCATTTTTAAGTAACTTCGCTTTCGCCAGATCTGTTTGATTAGGTACTATCAACTCTGCGCCACCAGCTATATCTCTTAGTTTGACCGTATAACCCGCAGATTTAAGATCTTTTGCTAACCGTTCAGCATCACTTAGCTCAGTAAAACTCGCTAATACGACTTCCCATTCTAACTCAGCAGCCACCTTCATTATTGGTTGCTCTGTAGCTTTTTCGACTAATCCTAAATCCTCATCAGTACTGATATAGATCAGCTCATCCTTTTGGTTAGTATGAATAAACCCATCCATATCCAAAGAGCTAAAAGCAAGTAATGTTGACTCACTGCGGCTTTCATACCAAAATTCAGAAAAAAAGTATGAAACAACAACCACAAGCAAACCAATAAATAGTAACTTTGAACTGCTAAGAAAACACCAGGGAGTTTTAATTTCAGGTAAGTTATCAACTTGAGGTACCGATAACGCCGAATCTTCTCGATAATGACGTATAACACTGTAAAGTTCAGATTTTAGCTCATTGATCTTACGTCGATCCGAGTGTCGATATTTACCTAAAAATCCCAACATAATCAATACATACTGCAACTCTAAAAAATCAACCAGTTTAGATGGTTGTCGACGAGCCTGTTCCAATAAATGGAAAAAAACTTCCCCACCATCTCGTTGATTAAACACTTTACTTAAGAGTGAGTTATTCTCCCAGCCAGATTGTTCTCCCCATACCGTATATAAAATCGTTTCATCAAATGCAGTACAAAGCACAAAGCAACTTTTCTCAATCACGTTTGGATGGTAATCTAAAAATAATCCACGACGTTTAAAATCAGCAATACTATCTAACAATTGCTGGCGAAAATCATCAATATCCCGTGGGGTACCTTGCCGAGATAAGCTAACTAATAAAGCCAATAACTCGCTACTTGCGTTTAGCAATGGATTATCGTAAATAGCTAAATTCTCGATTGATTTCTGAGTGCCACTTAAATCAAGCGATACCGTAGGGCTATCATTATTAGCCTTACGGTTAGATTCAGAACGACGAATCGAAATCGTTTCTTGTTCATTAAATAATGATGTCATGTACTGAGTTCCTAACGAATCACAAAAAATTCAATACCAACATCACCCATACTTGTATCCACATGCAATGCGATAGGTTCGTCTTTTTGAATTAACTCACGCCACAACGTAGACTGAGTATCGATTTCAAAATAAGCGGCATCACTGCGGGCTTTTAATTCTGATGGTGGTACAGGTAGTGCGCGTAAAGGGACTCCAGATAGTGCATTACGCACTAGATCTGCTATCGTGCTATTTCCCGCCAACTTACTGACCAATGGAAATTGCTCGCTAAGTTTGACAGCGCCTAGTGAAGATGAAACCACCAACACAAATCTGCCTGCATTAAACAGCGATCGGTCTTGCACCAGAGTGCGTAAAAGACGACGTTTTTCAAATAAACTTGAATCCCACGCTAAGGTTGTCAAGTTATCGAGTTGTACTTCTCGCAGTAAAATACGAATATCTGAAAACATATCTGAAAAAATTGCATATAATCGGTTAGGTTCCCAACGCTCATACTCCTGTGGCATTTCACCTTCTAACCCTTGCATTTCACCTACCATATTTAAACAAGCATAATAAACGGTTTGTGGTGCTACCGTGCCAATGTCCAGCCAAGATTTAACACTTGGTAACCATCGCCCTAACGCTTGTAACCAGAGGTAATCACGGATCAAGGCTTGATGACTTTTACTTGCAGATTCAACTTGTAAACGTTGTGAAATACTACGTGCCCGATACTGCATCTGCGCATAAATATCATTGATATTATCTTGCAGATAATCAGATACAGAAAAGTACAAGCAAACCGGAATAAATGCTTTATTTAAAACGACTTCACCATCTGATTTATGCTCTGACACATGCGCGATCGGAATCAAAGTGTAATCTTGTAGATCATGTCCTTCTAATTTCAACTCGATGTTAAGCCCTGCTAACTCAAGTTGTACAGCTTCACTCTGATCACGACTAGTATCAAAAATATTATGATCAAGACGGTGGTAACGGCGATGCTTATCCTGCTCGTCACCAACATCAACGACTCCAGAACGGTAGATCGGTAATGCGAGGTAAACAAGTTTGTCATGAGTACCGGGCGGAATTTCAAGTGCTAAACCATTTTGAATATCAAATGGTGTACCATCAGGAAATAAACCTTTCGCATTTTTTATTCCCACCTTGCCGATCTTATTTAGCCGCTTATCAAACTCTAAGTCTGCTAATCCGTACCGATTCGGATTCATAAATTCACTATAGCCTTTAACAAAACCTTCAAGGTAGCGATCTTGCTGCTGAAAATGCTGCGGACTAAGGAACATGCCTTCTGACCAAATTACTTTTTTATCATCCATTTTGGTTAGTCCTCTTGACCAGTAATACTGACATTAATGCCATCAATTCGGGCATCAATAATGATAGGTATTCCTGCCTGTACAGTTAAAATTGCTTTATTTTTTGCTTCTCGATAATTAGCAAATGCAGCGACCACAGCAACAAACCGAGTTCCGGTAATCAAAGGCAGTACGATTTGGCGCTTCTCATTGGGTAGCACACTGTCTAAATTACGCTTTGACAGCAGATCAGCTTTTAAAACACCCTGATCATCGTTATATAAATCAATAAAACCAGCCTGATTAAACGCCTCACTATCTTGTAATTGATAGATACGAATTTCTAATGGCGAAGCTAAACCATCAACATTAGGGTTAATGTTACCAGCCGCTTCAATATTGACAACAACTTGCAATAAAGACGAACGATCCCAAAATTTCAAATAACTACAGCCGCTAAGTAGCAACATGGCGAACACCATGCTTATTTTTTTTGTCATATCATTTGTTTCCAAGTGACTGCTTAATACGTAAACTTTCACTAAAATAAGCTTTAAATTTCAGTTGCCAATCTTGATTATCATGTTGACGTTGGAAATAGCGTTTATACATTTCCCAATAATCAGGTTTACGACTAAAGATGCTAGGCTGGGTTAAATCCTTAAACATCGCTTCAAGATTAGTCGGCGCGATTTCCCCCATCAATCGTCCAAAAGCCATTTCAACTGCCTCTATCATTATCTCTTGCTGATTAGCTTGCATCTCGATAATTTGCTGCGGGTCTATGCCAGTGGGTGGTGCGATATAGCCTTGTCGTCTCGACGAGCGCATTTGACTCGTTATTGATACGGCATTAAGTTGCTCTGTTTTATCAGAAATAAATGGGTCATCATCAAAGCTTTCATCATTGAATTGGTTGATGTGAGCAGGCTCTAACGCTGGAGTCACTTCAGACCCACTTTCAATAAACGGATCACATTCAACGCTATCCGCGACAATGGCCTCTGGCATCGTAGGATCTGATAATGCCGAAAATGATAAGCTCGCATGACAGTGACTAGGAGTCGAACGATCTTGTTTTAGTAAAGTAGCCTCTTCACTTCCGAAGGGATCATCTCCCCACTCACCTAAGGATGACTCAATACTAACCGAAGACTTCATCATCGCCTTTTCAGGAACAAAACATGAAGCCATTAAACGGTAGTGGCCTAAATCAAGCACATCACCATCATTTAAACTAGCGCTATTATTTTTCCCAAGTGCTTGGTTACTCCCATTAATAAATAAACCATTAGTACTGACATCCATTACTTGATAACCACGACTACCTCGGTTGATTATCACATGAGTGCCCGAAATTGCTCTTGATGCATCAGACAATTGCATTGTTGAACCATAAGAACGACCTATATTACCGCCTTCTTCAGGAAAAACCTTGGTCCATTCAGATACAGGTTCTCCATCGGGAGAGCTTATAATTCTAAGTGATAATGGCATATTATCTCTCCTTACATTGAGCTATAGCTTGATTAAACTCACGCATGAATTGTGGGTACAACTTGATGAATTCTTTTGAAAAATAGACACCTAACGGTTTCTCTTTCATCACCCTACGAGTAATAAAACGGTGGCTAATACCTAAACTTTTAATAGCTTCTTGCATAACAAAATCATTAGCTAATACGGCCCCAATTTCACCTGCTAATAATAGTTCAACAAGGGCGACAGGTTGACGCGGTTTCTTTTCAACTCTATATCCAGCTTTGTGCAACCAAAGCCATTTATTAGAACCAAATAGAGCAGTTACGGCAACCTCTTCTTTAAACATTTCTTTTTCCGGATCAATCGACTCTGATAGACTAAACCAGCTCCAAACTTGATTCATAACCGGTGAAGAATAATCAGCATATTTGTCTCTAAATCTATTCGACGATGCCAAGAAAAAGCCATGTTGCTCACCGACTTCCACCAGTAACTGTGCACGGTCCCAGTCTGTCATCGTTAACTGATATGGCTGTTCCATGACTTTCATTATGCATTTTAATTTGTCAATACCCGGCCCTTTCATCTGTCCATCTTCTTGATATTGATACGGTCGCCACTCTTGTGTGGCTAATAATAGTCGCTCAGGGCGTGCTTCACTTTTGACATTAAAGCACACACCAAAAACAAGTGATAAAATCAATATATGTTGAATTTTATGAGCCTTAATTAGTCTAACTAAACTCATCGTTGCTCCTGCATAGATTGCCCTTTTGAACGTATAACACGACCATTGGTGTCGTAAACTTTACTCGCCATTTCCATTAACACAAAAGGAATTTTCTGATTGATGCGCAGAGCTTGTTCAAAACTCACGGCGATATCAGGTGGCGATATGTGCCCAACAGGTAAATCACCCGGATTCACATTATCTTGTAATATTTGTAGCCCGTATAAACCAGCTTGATGTGCGTTATTCACAAAGCTCACACCAAATGACATCAATGCACTGTCTTGACCACCTTTAACAACATCAGGTACTGCAGAAATGACCGCTAGCCCATCTGCATGGCTATTAATTTCAGCCATTCTAGATAATAGACTTGAGCTACCCGTCAACCATAATAAGCTGTCTGTTAATGCTGGGTCTCCATATTTTAATTTTTTTATCGCTATTTTCATAGCCACTTTTAGCGTTGAAAAAGGCATGCTTTTATCGATAATAATGGGAATAATATCAACACCACTTTGTTCCGCAATAGCCTTTAATGGTAAGTACTGAGTTCGATAAGCACTTTGGTTATTCTTAGCATATAACACACCAATCTGTCGTAATGATGGATTAAACCGCTTCATAAATTTTAAAATCACATCAGCGGGTAAGTTTAACGAAGTAAAAGCAAAATTATCTCCCGAACCTTGATAGCTATCGAGTAGCCCCAGCTGCACGGGATCTTTTGCATTCACAGATACGACAGGTATTTTACCGCCCCGATAAGCATGACGCACAGCCACTGTGGCTTTTGAGCCAACAGTGTAAATAAGATTAACGTCGTCTTCCGCACCTAACAGCAAATTTTTCAGCTCTCCTTTTTGCACCGTCTCCAACTTTGTAACTGGCAATTTTTTAACTAAAATATGGGTTTGCGGTAGTTTTCGGGCATATATGTCCAGTAACGTTTGTAGTGCAACATCATAAGACGCGGCTTTCCTCGATATAATAATCAAAACGCGAGGCACTGATTGTACTGGTACAAATTCAACCCCATCACTATCTGCTTTCACTTTCCAGTGACTACTTTCCTTAGGCTTTAGTTCATCACCAATCCAGGCTGGCCACTGTGCAATGGAAAATGAGCTCCACAATATTGCAATAACACATAAACATCGGATCATGATGACACTACCTTCCGGCCTTGATGTTCAAAAACAGAGAACAGTACAAAAGCCCCGACAAAGAACCCAGCAAGCACTAACATAGCAATCTCAGTACCAAACCACATTAGCATTTGCGCCACAATAATAGATCCAGACACATGACCTAATCGCTCAATAAAACGGTACGTTGCAGCAATCACAGAATCAGGTTCTTTACTATCACTCATATTCATCACCACATGTGTAACTACTGGCGCATTAATCAAGCCATGTGCAAAACCTAACAGCATCATTGCAAGTGTCATCAAAGTAATAATTTGCCAGTCTTCAGGCATCATAACCGCTATAGCGAGTAACATTAAAGCCAAACCGGCGGTAAGATTACCAAAGCTGAGTGCTTTTTTACTGCCATTCCACTTATCCACCCATGGACCGACTTTATGACTAACTAGCAACACGATCACAGCATATGACATCAGCACTTGACCGATACTTTCTTTACTTACACCACGTTCTGCCAGTAACAATGGCACAGCAAATGAGACAATCCCGGTTAACGCCATTTTTGTTGGGATCCCTACCAACAACATGGTTCGGATAAAAGTTGGCACCTTCATCAAACGCCATGAATCAGCCATCATTGCTGACACATTTTCGAGAAGAGCATCATTCCGCTTTTGCTGGACTTGGATTAAGGGCAACACAAAACTAAACAGGCTCATAATCACTCCAATACAAGCAGCCAGTACAAACGTGCCTTGATCCCCCAAATAATCGGCAAGCAACGCACCAACGGCTGCACCTGCGATAAAACCAGCATTAAAACAAAAAACTATAATTCCAGCAGCTTGGGTTTTGTTATCTTTGTTACTGAATTTCAAGATGTAACCTTGCACAGAAATAAAGACCAACGCCTGGCCAATACCTGAAATTAAACGAGCG
The DNA here is from genome assembly GCF_900120065.1 of Moritella viscosa. Classification (NCBI taxonomy): domain Bacteria; kingdom Pseudomonadati; phylum Pseudomonadota; class Gammaproteobacteria; order Alteromonadales; family Moritellaceae; genus Moritella; species Moritella viscosa. The sequence goes on along the minus strand of NZ_FPLG01000102.1, from coordinate 59,722 downwards.
GCTAAAATAGCCCATAAGCCAAAGTCCATAACTAATAAGGCACAGCCTAGGCTCGACAATAAAATACCTGATACCAACACCCTACGCATTGCGTACATTTCAATCAACTTAGCTGCTGGTAGTAACGTCAGCGCAAAGCCAATAAAATATAACGTAAAGAAAATCGAAGATGCACTCGAACCCAGTCCAGCCGACTCAGCCACAGCTGTCATATACTGAGGCATAATAGGTGCCATCAACGACTCCATTAATACCGAGCCCAAAAAAAGAGGTTTGATCCGCTCTAATACTTGATCATTTTCATTTTGTTCTGCTTCCCCACTTAATAGCCTAATAAACGCAAAACACACTAAACCACAAGCAAAAAAGAGCACTGCAAAATTCTTTAAAATACGCATTAATTGTGCTAATAACACTTTAGCTTGATAGGATAAACGTACCTCGCTTGACGCTGAGGTAGCGATAACATATTCAAGAACATCATTTTCAAACAATGCTTCAACCATGCCATCACCTTGCTGGCTACTCGCGACTAATCGCGCTTCTTTAAAGACTCCAATTTTAGATAATTCGGGATTAGAATGACGAAAATTATCTAACATCGATTCTACTCCAACGACTAAGTTTTGATCCACATTGTGTAACAATATAGGTGATAGGCGTTGACTTACCGCATCAGCCAGAGAGACAGCTTTACTCTGTAAACCATCACGATAAAGGCTACCGACCAATAGCATTACACTGACTGACATCACCATAAATATAATGGTAAAACTGGTCAAATAAACCGCTCGTCGCCTGCTTTTCAATACGCTAGCGATAAATATTATCAATAAGAAAAAAATCAACCATCCAAAAGGCTTAAAGTTTTTCGAGACTATCTCCCGCACCAATTTATCACTCAATTGAACTTGTAAAGTGCCTACTTGAGTAAACTTATTATTAAGGGCAATTGAAATACTCGTATCATAATCAAACACATTACCAAACAAATAAAGTTGCTGCTGACCAGATAGCAAACGTAACCCCGTAACAGATAGATCGGAATCAACGATCGGTTGCAATACTTTACTTAAACCTGCAATGTCTTCTAGCTGTACCCCTGAATGGAGAATTTGTTCAATGCCCAAGCGCGCAGCTTCTGTTTGCGCCATAACAGTATCAGTTGCCAACTGACGGTAACTTTTAAGCGCTTGACCATAACCCACAACAAATACTAACAGTAATGATAGAGTCACCACTGTTACCCCGAGCATGAGTCGAGCTTTGTCTTTTACCGTTCTCACAGCGACTCATATGCGGTTGCTAAGCTAAAAAACTCATCAGTGAAACAGTGTGCGAGCGTGGTAGAGCGGTGGTTATATAGATAGCCCAGTCGATTAAAGACCAGTGATTGGATCAAATCATGATAAGTCATACCTTCACCAGAAAGGTCATGACATACAATACTCAACTTACTACCTTCAGGGCGCTTCAAATCAGGCTTAGGATTAGCTTCGAGGACAAATAGCTTACCATTCGCATCCATTCTTAGATCAACGCGCACTAAAGTTTGCAACCCCATTTGAGTGTATATTTTGGAACCAATTTCAGCCAGTGCAGAGCGTAACTCAGGTTCTTCCACTTTTAATAAACGATCATCAGTAATTGGCTTAACATCCATAGATGTGAAAATTGCCTCGCCTTCCGCTAATACGCGTTCAGTAATAGAAAATGTAAACGGCTCGTCACGAACAACTAAGACACCGTCTTTGAATACTGTTGAACCAGCAACAGCAACAACGAATTCCCGACCGGATAAGAAAGGTTCAATCATAACGGTATTACGGGTCGCTTTCTGGACTAATTCAACCATGTCAGCTAAGTCTGCACGGTTAAATACAGGATAAACATGAACTGAAGCACGTCCTGAAACAGGCTTAACAATAAAGACTTCACCAAACTCTTGTTCAATCAGATCGAGCATTATTCGTTTGGCGTCATCGTTTACGTTTTCTCCATGCCCAATGGTAACGAAAGGCGCAGTTGGGATCCCAGCAGCATGAATTTCATGTTTAAACAGGTGCTTGTTGTCTAACACTCCAGCAGTCATTGGTGAATGGCCTACATAAGGTACACCCAGCATTTCTAGTATTGACGGTAAGTGACACATGGAATCAAACCCTTGTAGCCCACCACTATTGGTAATAACAAGATCAATACCAAGTACTTTCAATTTCGATGGTAAATCAATATTCTCAGCTAGAACTTCTACATGCTCAAAGCCCGACTCATTAAGAGCAGCCGCAATATCATACGCAACAGGCTCGTATGTCTTCGTTGAACGTGGGCTAAAATTTTCATAGATATAACTATCTGATTGTGATTTTTCACCGCCATGCACAACTGCAATTTTAAGCGTACGTCGAATCCATTTAATTTGCTCTGTTGTAAATGTCTTATTCTTCACTTATGTATCCCAATAATTAATTCATAAAGTCATTTTTTCGCATGGTTAAGCATAAAACAATCTAAACCACGTCTATATTAAAGTGTCTTTCCCCTTTTTAGTTAACATAGAGGAGAAAGACATCTAGATATAAATTTATTTATAAATAGAGCTTGCATTAGCTCTAATTGCTAATTCCGTTTGTTTTAATAATTCATCTAAAAATACCATATGTGTACGAACTTCAAGCGCTGTTTGTTCCATTACTTTGCACATATCAGACACTTTCTCAATATAGTGTTTAGTCTCATAAAAACTCATGCCTAAATTCTCCATATGAGAGCGAGATAATGGATTTAACCCCATAGAACTATTAGCTTGAGCGTGCGCATTCATTATCTGTTCTCGGCTTTCAAGCAACGCAACAGACTGCTTCAACTTATGTAAGTTTCTCTGTAATTTAGGTCCTAGTTCGCCAATATCTTTAGCTGACCATTTAGCAATTTTTCGCTGTGCTTCTCGTTTACCCATCTGCTTCTCAAGAACACTTAGATTTCCAGCTGAATAACCATTTTTCTTACGGCCTTTACGCGCATCAAGTGTTTTATTACCGAGATACTGAAGACTACTGACTGCAGCCTTAGTAATACCACCATCAGGAATAAACCCCAGTGGAATCATCAGAAACTTCATTGGTGTTTTCGTATCGGCATGAAATTGATCGTGTAGCTTTCGTTTTATTTTATGCGACATTCCTACTTGATGTTTATCAAAAGCTTCTTTACTTTTGTCCATAAAATTTTGTTCCGAATGTACATTAGCTAAATGTTTAGTCCCCTTAGCCATCGTTGAAGCATGCATCTTCTGAGCAACCACTCTACTAATTTTACCAGAAAATTTTGCTTTAATACTCTGAATAGTTTTAGTACGTTCAAGTTGAGCTATTCCTCGCTCATCAATTTTTTCAACAGCCATATTGAGAAGCGCTCCTACAGGTGTAGAGTCAAGAATGTGTGTGGCTAAATCAATTCCAGTTCCAGCTACTCCAACACGATCAGAAAGTGTCTTATCACTCCCTAAATATTCATTTACACCAGAACCAAAACTAAAGCCAGCTAATAAATGTTCACTCATACAAACAACCTCAAATTAATAATAAAATAATAAAATAATAAAATAATAAAATAACACTAACTAGTTTAGGATAATCTTAAAACAGTAAACTACTTTTAATTACCAGCTCCAGTTATTCAATATGGAAACTAACCCTGTTACCTTCACAGTGAATATAAATAGTATTAATCAGTAGCCCCTCACTCAAACGAGTAATGCATAACGTCGCAAGTTCAGGCACTAGCGTTCGATTTATGATTTGTTCAATGGATCTCGCGCCAGTTTCTGGTGACGTATTTTGCTCAACCAAATATGCAATGAGCTCATCACTATATCCAAACGTAGCTCCATAATGGCTCTTGACTCGTTTTTCAATGCTGCGTAGTGATAAACTGGCAATTTGTTCCATTTCATCCTTATTCAATGGGAAATATGGCACCACAGTCGAACGGCCAATAAAAGCTGGTTTAAAGTAATCCAGTAGAGCCGGAAAAATCGTTTTTGTCAGTTCTAAAATGTTAGGTCTTTCTTCTATACAGGCATCTACAACAGCACTATCAGCTGCATTCGAAGTCATGATAATAATGGTATTTCGAAAATCAATATGGCGACCTTCGCTGTCTGAAATAGCTCCTTTGTCAAAAATTTGGTAGAATAGATCATGAACTCCCGGATGGGCTTTCTCCATCTCATCAAGCAGTAAAACAGAATATGGGTTCTTGCGCACAGCTTCTGTTAATATACCGCCTTTGCCATAGCCCACATAACCCGCTGGAGAGCCCAGTAGCATCGATATTTTGTGTTCTTCTTTAAATTCTGTCATGTTGATCGTAGTTATATTTTTCTCACCACCATAAAGTAAATCCGTCAAAGCCAATGCAGTTTCTGTTTTACCCACACCACTTGGCCCACACATGAGGAAAACCCCAATCGGTTTACGCGGATCAGTTAAACCCGCACGTGACATACGTATCGCTTTCGAAATTTCTTCAATTGGCGCAATTTGTCCGATAACTCGTTCGCCAATGCGCTGCTCTAAATGCAGTAAGCGTTCGACCTCATCTTTAACCATATTACCGACAGGAATACCAGTCCAGAGAGAGATGACTTCTGCCACAGTCTGTGTATCGACTTGTGGGATAACCAAAGGTGACTCACCTTGCAGCTCATGAAGTGAACTCATTTTTTTAGCTAATAATTGTTGAGATGAATTATCAACCCACTTACCCTCACTAAATACATCTTCAGCAAGGTATTGTTCATCAATCTGATTTTGCAGTTCTATAATTTCAGTGACAAGTAATTTCTCAACGAACCAACGTTGCTCTAGCACCGTATATTCATCGTCTAACTGAACCTGTGTTTCAGTAAGTAGTGCTAATTTATCAGTACCATTGGCCAACATGGCATGCTCACGTTCCACTGAAATAATTTCACTTTTCACATAACTAATTTTCTCCGCTAAGCTATCCAGTTGTTGTGGTAGTGCACTTTGACTTAAACCAATACGCGAACAAGCCGTATCGAGCAAACTAATTGCTTTATCCGGTAACTGACGTTCTGGTAGAAAACGTATCGACAATTGCACTGCTGCTACAATTGCTTCTTCTAAGATTTTCACGCTATGATGATTTTCTAAACTACGGCTCACGCCACGTAACATTTGTATCGCATCAGTTTCATTAGGTTCATTAACTGCAATCAATTGAAAACGACGTGTTAAAGCAGCATCAGTTTCAAAATATTGTTTATATTCAGCCCACGTTGTCGCGGCAATAGTACGGAACTCGCCTCGGGCTAAAGCTGGTTTTAACAAATTAGCGGCATCATTCTGACCTGCCGACCCCCCAGCACCAATTAGGGTATGCGCTTCATCAATAAACACAATAATAGGATGATGTGACTGCTTCACTTCTGCTAATACATCTTTTAATCTGTTTTCAAACTCACCTTTAATACTTGCGCCAGCTTGCAGAAGAGCCATATCCAGCGTACGTAATTCAACATTGGCTAGTGATGAGGGGACATTCCCATCAACAATTTGCTGTGCCAAACCTTCGACGATGGCCGTTTTACCGACGCCGGGATCTCCCACTAAAATAGGGCTATTTTGGCGTCTTCGGCATAAAATATCGATTGATTTTCTAATTTCAGGATTACGCCCAGAAATAGGATCAAGCTCACCATTTCTAGCGGCCGCCGTCAGATTGTGTGTATATTTATCCAATGCAGCAGTACTTGCATCCCCACTTATCAAAGAATCTGATGCTACGTTATCCCCCTGATAAGTGTGTGTGTTTCTCATTGAATTTAATTTCAATGATTCCATTGATAAACTATTTAGCCAAGCACTAAGCTCTCCATTATATCCGCCTTGCGCCAAACGTTGCTTCAGTACTAATAAAATGTGATTACCGTTAATTTCACCGTGGCTATGATTAACCGATGCCAACAGCCAAGCATCTTTTAATAACTCAACTAATCCCGGCGATAATGCTGGCGCACAATTATTACCACGTGGTAGTTCATTTAAGTGACGAACCAGTATATCTACAACCTGATCGCGGCCAATATGTCCTTGTTGTAATAATGCAGTCCAACCACAATTGGGTTCATTCAACAACTGATAAAACCAGTGTTCTTGCTCAATACTAAAATTCGTTCGAGCCATACAATCGCCCGCAGCGGCTTCAAGTGCACTTTTTAAGGGAGATGCGAGTCGTTTAACTAAACTCTGTAGTTCAACATTGATCATTTTGTATCCTTGAATTTACTTTAGTGGCATGACCACATGTTCTTTAGCTGCTTGTTTTGGCGCAAGCCAAGTTGATTGGGCCAAACGAATATCGGTCTTATTATTTGTTGTTAACTTCAAGCCTGGCAGATATTCACCATCAACTTTAATCATAACTTTTAACTTTATATCGACGCCAATATAACGACGAACAAAATAGTTTACGGCCTGGGTTAGTTTTTCATCGTGTCTAATTTTATTAAATTGTGCGTTATTATTAGGTTTGATCATGACTTCAAGACGATTAAAAGCAGTAACTGCACTTTTCCCCACTAAAGCGCCAATACCTAACTGATTATTTTGACCGTTTATACCTAATTTAGTAACACTGCAGGGCAATAACGGTACATACTCAACATCACCGTATTCCACATCAAAATCATAATCAAAATAATCACAGAGTATTGCTTTAAGAGCACGTGGGCATGATAATTTTAATCCCATCAAAGCTGAATATTGAATTAAATTCGCAGCAGGTAAACTGCCATTGTTATTTAAATCACCGTATAAATAGGTCAACATTCTCGTTAACGATAAATCGTGACGATTCCAACTGAAGTGCGCCTCTTCAGCTTGCGCTGTTAAATTATTTTTTAATTCGGTTTGACAATGCAAGCGATAATAACGGTTATTAAAACCATTAAAAAAATCCACCAGCGCATAATTACCCTGTTCAAACAATACCTTTAGCGACTCGCTATAACTGTAGCGAGGCATCACCCCTTGCCCACCGGATAATGCCGGTAAATCACAGCTAAATGTCCATTTTCCGGCTATAGGATTGCGAACCTCAACAATATCAGCTTGCTGATAAGTCGGTAATAAACTGGCTAAAAATGTAACTGCAGGCCTTTTTCCTAATATAGCGGCTTCGTGCTTAACCAATTGCATAGCACAGTGTAGCTCAAAGCTATAAGGTTCATTCCGTAGCTGTATCAGAGCATGTTTCGGCACCCAGACCTCCTTGGAAACACCTTATATTCGCCTTCGATACCTTCAATTAAAATAACCAGCTGAGTGAAACTGTTAAAACCAGCAAAATAAGCAAAAAAGCGATCTAACAGCTGAGATAAAAGTTCAATACCAGCACCCAACTCTCTACTATTAAATGTGACACTTAACCGTGTACCATAAGCAAAACAACTTTTTCCAGATATACGCACTGGCGCCACGACTTGTTCTTGCTCTAAGTGTTGAATAGCAGCAATATAAGCATTATTTTGTGAGCTTTCGGTATGGTTATAAAGATTTAACATTTCTTTTAAAGCTGACACAGGATCATCAGCACCGAGTAATGCATGATAATTAAAATGTAAATGCGCTAACAGCGGCCATGCATTTTGTTCTGAAGCTTTGATCCGAATCTGATTCGTTGGACGTCGTAATAACTGCAACTGAGCAGGTAGCGAAATAGAGTCACGGCAAGTCACCTGACTCTGCATCGACAGCTCACCCGCTAATAGACCGTCGGAACAAGTCGCCGATACCAACCATGTCCTGCTTTCAGAATTCGCACTTTGATGATCAAGGTCTGCCACGCGTAAAAAACTCTGCAAGTGAGCATCAGTTTGCCAATGTTGTACTAACTGCCATCTTAATCCTGTCTCTGAACCTTGGTATTTATCACCATATAAAGGCGGTACATTATAAATTTTCTGACTTGTTATATCGGTAATTTGATCAATAGAAAATAATTGCAATTGCTGACGGCCACCCGCATCAAGCACAATCGGATATTGAGTTTGGTCAAAATCAATAGTGAGCGGTTCCGTTATTAATGTTTGTAAATTAACGATAGGCGTACAGAATAGATGGAAATTATCCGTACTTAAGCTACGTGATAAATCAATATCCATATCTTCAATAAAAATCTGAATCGTAACCTCATCGGTTTGAGCATAGCGTAACGAGTCTGCAAGGTTCAATTCAACAACATGAAAACGTTCAGGAAAACTAAAGAATTCAGTTAATAATTTAAACCCACCAAAACTACGAGCACTATAAGGTAATACTTGCTGCTGCTCATCAAATCCCACAGATTGCAAGGCTTCAGCGCCTAATAATACCCGTTGGTCACTATAATGTACGCATATCTGTTGTACTCCAGATAAGAGATTATCGTACAAACGTAATACCGATTGAGTTTCGCCACGTAAAAATAATTCCAACGAGTGACAATCAAGGTCGGAAAATAAAATACTCGGATCGCTTGTCCGTAATTTAATTTCAAGCATTGCTTTAGCTTGTTCTGCACCTTTTGGTTTTTCCACATTAAATGGTGCAATGGCTACCTGAGCCGAATCAAGATGGATAGGAAATAATGTTACATCTTGGCAAGTACGAAATACCATACTTTCAATATCGGTATCAGAAATCCCAAGGTGTGTTCCTTGCGGGATAAAATGCTTAGCGCTTACATCATCTAACGGTTTCATTTTCATCACACTAAATGCCGGAATAGGCCTAAGGTAGTGAGGAAATAACAAACGTAGCAAGCTATCTGTCAAATCAGGATAGGAATCATCAAGTCTCTGTTGTAACCGCGCATTTAATAATGCAACACTATCAATCAAACGTGCTATTTGCGGATCATCAATACTATCATCGCAAATCCCTAAAGATTTAGCTGAACCGGGGTGGCGACGAGAGAAATCCCCAGCTTCTTGACGAATAAACGCCAATTCTTGTTCAAAATAACTTAATAATGAATTAGACAAGGTTAGTTTTCCTTACATCTAAACTGTTCGTAGTAAAATCAAGGCTTGAATCAAATACCACCACCTCTTCACTGAAATTACAGCTAATGAGACCTTCAATACGAAATTTTAATTTGTTTGTCGCCACAGAGCTTTCATCCAACTCAACGATGACAGCTTTTAAACGCGGTTCAAATTGAATAATCAGACTTTTCACATCATGTAAGATCAAATCACTGCTACTCTGACCTTGGCTATGTAAAGAACTTACCATACCAAAATTAGCGATTGAACCTTCCGTATGTTCCCCCAACTCAAGGTCATGCCAAACAGGAGCTCGTGCCGATAATAACGCTGCTAAATTTTCAATAATAGCGTCCCGCACATCATCAATATCACCACGCCATTGGCCTTTAATTTTAGAAAGTAAACTCATTTTCATCCGCCCAATTTATCAGACGATACATCAGTCATCAGTGTAATGTGGGAATCCAACATCTCATATTGATATTGAGGTTGAAGTTTAATCTGACAGTGATAACGTGTTGAATCATAACTGTCTTCAATAAATTGAACATCCGCGCTTTTCAGTGGATAACGAGCCATTATCGCTTCATCGCCATAATCAAGGTTACTAATATAAGTTTCTAACCAACGCTTGAGATCGTGCTGGCAAGTTGCCGCACTATCAAAACGTCCGACTCGATCGCGCATTTTAACTTTGATGTAATGCCCAAATCGACAAGCCATAAGGTTAGTCTGCAACATGCCACTCATTTTATTAACTTCGCTTGTTGGGTTCCAGACGGACTGGTTACTAAAGATACCTAGTTGCTTGCTTAAATAAATGCTCGATACAGGAACAAAGCCCTGCTCTGCCCAAAAACCATCACTTTCACTAAAGATATCAATGCTCGTTTTTAGTAACGAGCCACTCTCATCCTTAAGATTAATGAGTGCTCCATGGTTACCGACTTTGTCGTGAGCACGAAGAAAACCGAACCAGCTAATGCGATCAAACTCGCGAATAACATTAATTGCTAATAAATAAGCGGCGTTCCCCCAAAGAACATTGGCATTAATATTGTGCTCGTTGAATACAAATCCCGCTGCATAATTTTTTCTTGGTTGACGAATACGGTACTCAGGTAATACCAAATGTAAAAAACGGCTCGAACTGCGGCTTCTCAACAACGCCCAACTCTGTAGGTCTAAACTGCTTAAAATACGCTTTATCCGAGTGTGGTCATGCATTAATCTGGCAGGTTCATCACCAAAAAAATGGTTATTAACACCCATCACAACAGGGCACAATGAATGCTCACCTAATTCCGCAACCAGCTGCAGCGTATATAAATCATCAAAATCATTGTTTTCATCAAGTTCAGAATGAACATAATGATCGACAACTAACAAGCCAAATGGCTGTCCACCAGCTGTATCAAGTTCATTCGAATAAATTTTTTTATATAACGCACTACGCTTAATCTCAAAGGCTTGATTAAGATCTGTTGATAACATACTCCAACTGAAATCAAGTAGTTTGACTTTGATCCTGCGACTTGATACTTGTAGCGAAATTAAGCTATGAAGACCAGACCAGGTTGCTTCCAATTTTTTAAATTCATCAGCTTGAATAACGGCAGAAAGCTGCGCGCTCATCTGCTGATCTAGCTGTTTGATCATCCTAGTAATAACGGTTTTAAAAAGAGCTGTATCTTGCTGTTTAGCATATTCTAACAGCATCCGCCATGGCCCTAAATCGGTTAAGACTCTGGTGGATAATGTTGGATTAGTTACAATCATAGATTCTCCACTCGAGGGCTTTCACCCTCGAGATTAAGCATTAGCCAGGTATGTTAGCAACCATACGTAATGATGTTGTTAACTCTTCCATTTGTAACCATGGACGCAAGTGCGCGATTGCAGAATAACAACCAGGTCGGCCAACTTGTTCAGCAACGGTGACACGAGCTTCCACAAGCGGATACTTCGCCTTTGCTTCATTGCCAATAGCATTAGGGTTCACATATTGTTGAATCCAATCGGTCAATTCTTTTTCGATATTACCCGAATCAATGTTGGAACCGATACGGTCACGCCCCATCACTTTCAAATATAGTGCGATACGACTACTTGCCATGGTGTAAGGCAAACGCGCTGAAATAGCAGCATTTGCCGTCGCATCTGGATCTGTATATGTTTTAGGTTTATGCGTAGTCTGACCACCCATAAAAACAGCGTAATTCGTATTTTTATAATGAACTAAAGGAAGGAAGCCAAGATTACTCAGCTCTTTTTCACGCTCGTCCGTTAGATTAACTTCTGACGGACACTGCTGCACTAAATCACCCGCTGGTGAGTGATAGACAAAGTTAGCAAGATTTTCAACTTTGCCACCATTATCCGTACCACGGATAGCAGTACACCAGCCATATTTGGTATAGGCTTGTGTTAACAACAAACCAAATTCATAAGCCGCATTGCTCCATACAAAATCATCTTGTGATTCTGGAACAGCTTTACCACTTTCGTCTGTTTTAAATTCTTCAAAATCAAATGAAGCAACAGCTACAGTATCCTTACCATAAGGTAAGCGAGCAATAGTTTTTGGCAATGTTAATGCAACATAACGTGAATCATCACTGTCACGGAATGCATTCCAACTTGCATAAGCAGGAGAATCAAAACCAGCAGCTATAGGCTTACCTTCGTTAAAGGTTTCAAAAGATTTAAAATCAAACATACTTGAATTTGCAGCTGCAATGAAAGGAGCATGAGAAGCCGCGGCTACTTCTCCCATGTAACGTAACAATGCTACGTCTTCATCACCATAACCGAATTCATAATCACCTAATAGTGCGCCATAAGGTTGACCACCTGCAGTCCCAAACTCTTCTTGATAAACCATGGTGAAAAAACGGCTACGATCGATCGCTGGCGCATCTTCAAACTGCTCTAGTAATTCATCTTTAGTGTAATCAGCTAGTTTAATTTTTAAATCTGCACCAAGCTCACTATTTTTAACTAATTTTTGTACACCTAACCAAGTACCTTCCAGTTTCTGGAACGCATTATTTTTCATCACAGTAGACAATTGAGCTGAAATTTTAACATCAAGTGCAGCAATTGCTTTTTCGATAGTTAAAGTTAAGTTTTTATCCCAAGTCACTGTACCTTCAAGTGCTTGTGACATCAGTACAGACAGAAGTTCTTTTGTAGTATCTACAGGTGTTTGCGTTGTTGCTGAAATCGCTCGTTCCAAGAAACTAACATCACCTTCAACAGTAGCTTGTTGCACTGTATTTTCTTGTTCAGTCGACATTATTCAGCGTCTCCGTTTTGAATACCAAGTTCACCAGCCAGATGTTGTATCGCGTCTGTGCTTTGCAGTAATTCTTTTAATAATCGCTCTAAATCACGAGATCTATCCGCTTTACTTAGCAGTACTTTTAATTGATTTCGCGTTTCGACCAACTGTTTTAACGGTTCAATTTTGTCAACCACATTTTCTGGTTGAAAATCTTTCATCGATTGGAAGTTCAAGTTCACTTCAAATTGGCTGTTGTCATCGGCCAATTTATTATCAACTTTGTAAGATAAAGATGGGTTAATTTGGCCCATCACTGTATCAAAATTATCTTTATCTACGCCGGTGAACTCACGTTCTTCCAAGTCTACTTTATCATTTTCTGCTTTATGACCAGAGAAATCACCAATTACACCCACAACAAAAGGTAGTTCTTTTGTTTCTGTTGCACCATTGGTTTCTACGTCATATGTAATACTGACGCGGTTTTTGCTAACACGCTTATGTTGCGAATTGAGAGCCATGCTTCCCTACCTTTATATTATGAGAACTGAATGAAATCGTGGTTATGCGCCACAAAATAGTAGCGCATAACAACACATTATTTAGAGCCAGAAAGCATTTTACCTTGTGGTACATTATAAGAAACAAGACCACCTTTTTCTAACTTACCACCACTCGCTTCATGCCAATGTAACTGATCTAATTGGATGTAAGAAAGTGCGATACTTTCAAAAGGCTGTCCGCCATCAGAGCCACTCACGTTATATGAAACAAGGCGAGCCTTCTCTAGTTTTACTTGGAAATAAATGTCTGCACCAGAGCCATCTCGAGCTGGTTTGGTAAATACGATTTCAACATTTTTACCTTCAGGACCAGGGCTGAATAGAAACGATAAAAGATCTTCAGAAGAACCATCAACTTCTTTCGAGATATTAACTTCACTCATAGCGACCATACCTGAGTCAGAGTTTGTACCGTTACCAATATCCATAGCAACAGAACGCACCGCGCCCCAGCTATATGAATTTAATGCAAACCAACCCTCTCCAGGTAAACCTTCTGCCGTAGCTCCGCCGTCAACTTTAACGCCATCTATACGCATATAAATACTAGCCATAATTACTATCCTCTTTTTAATTAAAATTCAGTAACAGTATAAATTTCTCATCAGCACATTGCTTAGAGTTAATTTCTGTTCTGTTTTTGTGGTTTCATATAATTTGTTTTATTTGTAATCATCACAGACAAAACAGGTTTTATTTTTACAATTAATTTTATTCCGAATCTCAGAGCGTGCTTTTAACAGAGCTAACTAAACATAACCAACGAATCAGTTACCACGACAAAGAGTTACTGGAACTTGAATTAGTTTCCGCTTTTTGCACTACGTTACGGTTAACATTTTCCGTATCAATAACGTTAGATGTGGATTTATCAGTCATAATTTCGCGACTTTCGTTAGCTACAGCGGCGTCAACTGATGTTTCTTTTTTAAACGAGGCTACATTTACAACCGGTCTGGATATCGGTTCCTGGTAAACTTTTTTTGCCACTTCTGGTAATGCAATTTTACCGTCTTCATCCAACCCTGTTAGATTAAACACTCGATTAATCGTATCAGCTTGATTTAAAAGCAATTCACTCATTAACTCAGGTAATGGCATATAACCCCAGCGAATGGCTTTCTCAAGTAAATACGCAACCGGACTATGCGGTTCAACTTTTCTAAAGTAATCTGCAATTTCACGAAGTTGATGAAATGCTTGATCGCGATTACAGCCTTGAGTTTCTGCAAGTGAGCCAAATGATACGTGGTTTATATCCGCCTGCTGCGAAGCTTTATTCGTTAATTCGACGTGGCTGACATCATTCTCAGGTTCAATGTCGGGAACAACTCCGGCAACATCTATTTGTGGTATGTCATCGTTTGTTTTCTCTAATTTTGCTTTCAGCCCACTTATAAACTCAATTGCGGTAAGCATCTTGCTTATAAGATCAATAACAAATTTAAAACCAATAGGTGACAATTGAGATTGTTTACAGATTTCAATAATATTCTGATCTATCATCCCTACGCTTTTTTTAATTTCGGTTAAATTATCGATTAGCGCGACAACTCGAGTTCGATCCGACAATGCCTGTTGATGGTATTGACTCCGTAATTCAGCTAAATTCCCTTTATGTTCTGCGCTCTGGTAACGGGCATAATCTAGATCACCAATTAAAGGGACCATTAATAAGGGAGCATGTAATAACCCACTTTCTTCACTTTCCCCGACAAGCTGAACAAATGCTTTTATTTTGAATGCATTAATTTCTTTATTTTTTTCATTCGGATCGTCTGACTTTATCTTATTCTCTGGCAATACAGGCTGGAGCGTATCCCAATGTTGACTGACTAATTCTTGTAGCCACAACGCCATTTCTTTTGCCCCTGACAAGCTTGGATCAATAATAATTTGCGCGGCTAACATCCAACCAGAGAGCTCAATATCACGAGTCGTATGAGTAAAAACATCGTTAAGACTCAGTGCTAATTCACCCCAATTCAGGCTATTTTCTTCAAGTAAAGAATCTAGTTCACTAGCCTCGGGATGCGTAGTCAGTTTTCTCAATGAGGTTTGTGCTAAATTAAATTCATTACGTAATGGTCTAAATTTTTGTTTATCTGCTTTTAAATACACACCACAAAAATTATCAGCTATTAACGGTGTTTGTAATGCATTACGTTTTGCTACATTAAATTTCATTATTTCGCAACTCTCATTAATTAGTAATAACTGACTCATTCATTAATAATGAAATATAATATTTATACTCTAAATAAATATCATTATTCGATGTGATAATATTTACAGCTTAAATTATTTAAAATTAATTACACTCTACTTTTAAAGATAATATCAGTAAGAATATCAATTAAATAATATTAAAGATCTCATCGGACCAGATTAAGCCACACATGTACTATGGTAATTAAAATTGAAAACGCTAATTTTAAAAATAAACTAAAAATAATAAACACAAAATAGATTATTTAAGGTTAAAATATCTATTCAACTTATTAAGAGTACCTATAAATTGGTATTGGAACATCCACTTGCTATTACTTGCTACAACTTATTACTATTTGTTACAGTTCGTTACAATTTGTTACTGTTTATTATTTGAATTTAAAATTTAAATAATAAACATTTTTATAGCAGGAAGATAATCAATATATTATCAACGCATGAAGCAAGGTTAACCAATACAATAATCTAATTTTTTTATCACAATTTTATAACGAAAAGTGAGTAACGACATGTCAGCTAGCCACTATAATGAAGAACAACGTCCTATTATTGCAAAGCTAGATGGCAAAGGGCCTTTCATTGTCACTCAGTTAACCGTAAAAGAGTCCATTTCTGATTCATCCCACTTTATCGTATCTCTCATATCTAGAGAGAAGATCTCAGAAAAATTACTTGGCAAAGGCATTTTGATTCAATATTCAGCAGGGATTGAAGGGAATAGAAAAAATACTCGACGTTTCCTTGCTCTGATTTCATCCCTTGAGAACATTGAATTTAGTGTTGAAAAGCAGCTCTATAAATATCGTATTGAAGCTATTGATCCTTTATCAATCTTTGCTTTTAGAACTACAAGTCGCAGCTTTCAAGGAATGACAAGTAAACGAATAATAGAAAATGTGTTATCTGATTCTGGGCTCAAAGGTTATTTTAAGCTGTCCCCCCGGACGGCAGGTAGCAAACACGACTATTGTATTCAGTTTAATGAAACCGATTTAAATTTTATTAAACGATTAATGGCCTTTGAAGGATGGCATTATCACTGCAATCACACAGGCAACCAACCGTCTGTTGTGATTGCAGACAGTAATCAAGACTTTGGTAAAGCTGACAATGATAAAATACCTTTCATCATTCAAGCCAACGATAAAGTATTTGCGATTACCCAGTGGCATTGCCGCAACCAGTTAGGATCAACGAAACTATACCTCTCTGATCATAGCGAAGAACTAGCTGAATGCTTTAATAGTGGAAATCGAAATACTACGGCCAAAGTAAACAACATTGTATTAAGTGAATACTTTTTTGGGCAAGGTAATACCAATAAAAATGGTATTCGCGACGCAGCAAAACGCCAAATGGAAAGTGTAGATTGTCAAAAAACATTATTCCAAGCGCAATCAGCTATTCCCTCTTTAGGCGCAGGTTTACGCTTTAATCTCACCGAACATACTGATTCAGACTACAACCAAGAATATGTCATCATCCAAGCAGAACATTATTTTGAAGCCCATGAAAATGGAGCGAACGTTGAATATAAAAATAGTTTCAAATGTATTCCTTTCAGTACTCCTTTGCGTCCTCCTTTTATTAATAAACCGAGCATAAATCACATTCAAAGCGCAGAAGTAACAGGGCCTAGTGGCGAAGACGTTAACCAAGATAAGTTGGGTCGAATAAAAGTTCATTTCCATTGGGATAGAGACGCTAAAAAAGACGAAAATAGTTCTTGCTGGATCCCAGTTGCACAAGCAACAGCAAGTAATGGTTTCGGGGTACAGTTTATACCTCGTATTGGCGACGAGGTGTTAGTCAGTTTTATTGATGGAGACCCAGATCGTCCCGTAGTTTCAGGTTCTATTTATAACGGTAAAAATAAACCTCCTTATAATACCGCAACCCAAAGCGGAATAAAAACTCGCACGACGCCCAATGGTAGCGCCAACACAGGCAATGAACTGCGCTTTGAAGATAAAAAAGACAAAGAAGAAGTTTTTCTGCAAGCGGAAAAAGATTTCACTATGAATATCAAAAATGACTTGAAGCAAACTATCAAAGGCATTGCCCGTTGTGACGTTGAAAAAACAATGAATTGGCAAAGTAAAGAAACCATGACACTTGCTACGGAAGAAAAGTTAAGTGCTAGCGCAACCAAAGATCTAATATTAAAATCAGATGCTACAATCAGCAGCAGTGCGGGTAAAAACAATGAACTTAGTGCATCCTCAAAAGTGAGCGTTGATGGTCAATCTATCGAACTAAAAGCTAAATCGAAGATCACATTATCAGTTGGTAGCTCTTCTATTGAATTAAGTCAGGATGGCATTACACTATCAGGCGCTAAAATAACAATCGCGGGTAAGGCGAAAGTAGACATCAAAGCCGCCTTGATCGATATAAAGAGTCAGGCAAAAGCGAGCGTCAAAGGCGCAATCGTAGAAATAAATGGCAGTGCCATGACACAAGTTAAAGCAGGTGCTATGGTACAAATTCAAGGCGCAATTGCGAAGGTTAATTAATGGCTTATTTAAAAATCCCCCATAAAACAGCGAATGAAATTTTACGCTTATATGAGCCGAGCGATGAACTCAAAGAGTTAGCGACACAGTACAATGAGCCGGCAACATTGATTGAAGCAGGCATCGACGCAGAGCTATTCGGTGATATTGTAATTTTTCTAGCACACGCCCTTCCAGTCAGAGAAGCGATCTGGTGGGCCTGTTGCAGTGCAGAGCAACGTGACGATTGGAGCACCGATGAGGAAAATGCTATCCGAGCAGCTAAAGCTTGGGTTAATGCTCCCGATGAAACATCACGTCGATTTGCGGAAAAAATGGCAATCAAAGCAGAATTACAAACAGGTGCAGGCTGGGTTGCTCAAGCTGCATTTTGGAGTGGCGGCAGCATGATTGCAATCGGAGAACCTATTATAGCTCCTCCTGAATACTTATATTCACATGCCGTTGCAGGTGCAATAAACCTATCAGCTGTAATGCCAGATGGATTAGACGCAAAAGAACGTTACTCGCATTACTTTGCTATGGGGTTAAATATCGCTCATGGCGGTAATGGTCAAATAGGAGTTTAATCATGTTACCCGCAGCCAGAGCAACTGATATGCATATATGCCCAATGCAGACTCCAGCCATCGTTCCCATCCCGCATGTAGGAGGACCTTTATTACCTCTGCCTTCTACTGTTTTAATTGGTAATATGCCAGCCGCGACATTAGGTCAACCATGTATTTGCGTTGGGCCACCAGACAGTGTGGTCAAGGGTAGTGCTACAGTGCTTATTAACAGTAAACCAGCAGCTCGAATGGGTGATACTACCGCACACGGAGGAGTTATTATCATAGGTATGCCAACGGTCTTAATTGGCGGATAAATTCAAACATAACGGTTGAATTTACCCGTATTGACATCCGGCAGTCGTCGAGGTTACTTCATCTAAGCAGGCTTTAGTTTTTTCACTAATACAAACTACTGGAACATGTCTCGGCACTCCAGTTAAAAGCCTCTTAAAGCGCAGCAGCTTCTACTTCAGCTACAAGCGCATTCAGTTGCGCAACAGTGTCTTTGATTTCACTGCGGAAATCATCAGCAACTGTTGCACCTGGTAGTACTAGATAAGCCTCAAGCTGTACCACTAACAATTTCAATAACGCAGAGTAAGTCGCTGTGTTTTGCTCTTCTTCTAGCGCTAGCAATGCAATGTTAATCGCAAAGTGTTTTGTTTCAGGCTGGTCTTTTTTAGCTAGGTGTTTATTTACTTTTAACTCAGCATAATCAACGAACTGTAATTTAGTGTCGATATCATTGTTTAACTTTTCTAAAAATTGTGTATTGTCAGTCATAAATAGGCCTTTGTTGTTAAATGCTTACTTAAACAATAAGTAGCACGATTTTGAAAAACGTCAAAACGAAAAAAGCCTGCTCAATGAGCAGGCTTTTCCAAATTCCAATCACTTGGAAAAATAAGTGGTCGGTGATAGAGGATTCGAACCTCTGACCCCCTGGTCCCAAACCAGGTGCGCTACCAAGCTGCGCTAATCACCGAACATGGTGCGGAAGGAGAGACTTGAACTCTCACACCTTGCGATACTAGAACCTAAATCTAGCGCGTCTACCAATTCCGCCACTTCCGCACAAACTATCAACTTATCAGCGGTAACTCTGACAAGGGTAGATAACGTCACATTAGTGAGTTATCAAATATGGGGCGACTGAAGGGGATTGAACCCTCGACAACCGGAATCACAATCCGGGGCTCTACCAACTGAGCTACAACCGCCACAAACTTTTACATCAACCCGTTTTGGTAAACGAATCAACTTCTACTTTTACGTAGATAATATGGTGACCCCTATAGGATTCGAACCTATGGCCTACGGCTTAGAAGGCCGTTGCTCTATCCAACTGAGCTAAGGGGTCGTGGTCGGTGATAGAGGATTCGAACCTCTGACCCCCTGGTCCCAAACCAGGTGCGCTACCAAGCTGCGCTAATCACCGAAAGTGTTGAAGACTACGTCTGTCAACGAGGGTGCATATTACAGAGTTGCCCTGTACTCGTCAAATAGTTTATCTAAGTGAAGAAACAACTGCCTAATACTTATACACCAAGCGAGATTATAACAACAATATGCATGATTTCAGGACTAATTGCAGACTTTTTACTAAATAGTAACGCAAATCAATAACAAAGCAGGTTTCAATTAACCTACTGAGCGACGTTCTAATCTGCTTATACTAGCTCTGCAACCACAGTTTCAGACCATGATTCTAAATTTAGCTTTGCTAATTCGTCCGCAGCTAAAAAACCAGCTAAGTTCAACGCGTCTTCTTTGCTCGTCACAACAAGGTCTGCATGTACTTCAGCAACTAATACAATACCTAAATGTACTTCATCAACCGGTGTGACGTCTTTAGAAAGATAACCAATTGTTGTCATCCCTAGGAAATCACTCTCAGTTAGACCTAACTCTTCATGTAATTCACGATACATACCAGTGCGTAACGTATCTGTTAGTTGGAATACACCTTTTGCATCATAAACCGCATCGACAGCGTCAACGTGGCCGCCAATGCCAATACTGAATAAATTATGTAAGCGAGATTCACCACCCGATACAGAACGCTCGTATGCTAGGTATTTATCACCCTGCTTTACAACTACATAAGGAATAAGCTGACGGAATTTAGGATTTGTTTCTAACAGTGCACGCTGCATAATAACAACATCTTTACTTTCGATATTAACAGTTGAGCTGTCAATTAAACGGGTCGAGGGTGCTGCTACGTCTGCAAAAACGGAAATAATATGCTCTTGGTGTTTCACTGTTACTTACCTAAATAATTCAAAGCATCTTTATAACCAAATACGCCCTGTTTGTCACTCCAATTAGATAATTATTTATCTATATCAATTGCTGACAAACTGGTGTTTTAGTGCGAAAATGGCCCAACTTTCTAACCAAGAGATTAATAAACTCAATGACTGCTCAAATCATTAATGGAAAAAATATTTCTCAGCAAGTTCGTAAGAATGTAGCTGAAGAAGTGGCTACGCGTACTGCTCAAGGATTACGCGCCCCGGGTCTTGCTGTGATTTTAGTGGGTGCCGATCCGGCATCACAAGTATATGTTGGGAGTAAACGTCGAGCCTGTGAAGAAGTAGGCTTCGTTTCTAAATCTTACGATCTTGAAAGAGATAGCTCACAAGAGACTTTATTAGCATTAATTGATGAGCTAAATGCAGATACCACGATTGATGGAATATTAGTGCAGCTGCCTTTACCTGAGCATATTGATACCACTGTTGTGTTGGAACATATTCGCCCAGACAAAGATGTTGATGGTTTTCATCCTTATAACGTAGGTCGTTTATCACAGCGTATCCCTGCATTACGTCCTTGCACACCAAAAGGTATTATTACACTACTTGAATCAACAGGTGTTGACTTACATGGTCTAGATGCTGTTGTTGTTGGCGCGTCGAATATTGTTGGTCGCCCTATGACGCTTGAATTATTACTTGCAGGTTGTACAACGACAACATGTCACCGTTTCACTAAAAACCTAGAAGAGCATGTACGTCGTGCCGATTTAGTTGTAGTTGCAGTTGGTCGCCCTAACTTTATTCCAGGTGAATGGATCAAGAAAGGCGCAATGGTAGTCGATGTTGGTATTAACCGTTTAGAAAATGGCAAACTTGTTGGTGATGTTGGCTTTGAAGTAGCAAAAGAAAATGCTTCTTTCATTACCCCTGTACCAGGTGGTGTTGGTCCAATGACAGTTGCAAGCTTGATCGAGAATACCTTAATCTCTTGCCGTGATTACCATTCAAAGTAATCAATAAGCAACCAGTTACAAATAGTACGTCATAAATCATCACGTATTATAAATAATAAAAGCCACATCACCTTCAGGTCATGCGGCTTTTTTGTAAGCTAAGCTCTGCGCTTAACCTTAATTAGCTATTTATTTGAAACTTAACAGTTCTACTTCAAAAATAAGTGTTGAACCCGCTTGGATACTACCAGCGCCACGGTTGCCATACGCTAAACGACTTGGGATGAAGAAGCGACGCTTCTCACCGACAACCATTAACTGCACACCTTCAGTCCAACCAGGAATAACCTGATTTAAACCAAATGTAATCGGCTCGCCGCGCTGTACTGAGCTATCAAACACAGTGCCGTCTAATAATGTACCGTGATAATGAACCGTCACTTTAGAACGACCGGTTGGATGTTCAGTGCCGGTACCTTCAGTAAGTACTTTCGATTGTAGGCCTGACGCCGTTACTTCAACACCTTCTTTTTCTAAATTCGCAGCTAAGAACTCTTTTCCTAATGCTATATTTTCAGCGGCTTGTTTTTTATTCCCCCCCATGCGCTGCATAAGGAAAAAAACCAACGCACAACCGATTATCACTGAAATAATTTTAAACATGATTAATCCCTATCTAGTAAACAAAACGCCGATGACGGCTTAAATTCAAAACTTAAATTAAAAACAATCAGTCATCAACATTTAAAGTTAATTCAATTTTATTTACAGCACCAACTTTACTTACGACGCCAAGTAGTACCGTTAGCACCATCTTCCAATACAATACCCAAGGCATTTAACTTGTCACGAGCATCATCCGCCATGCCCCAGTCTTTACTTGCACGTGCATCGTTACGTTGTTTAATAAGCGCTTCGATTTCAGCTACTTCATCATCCTCACCCGCATCACCTTGTAAGAAGACTTCAGGCTCTTGTGACAATAGACCAAGTACATTACCAAATGAAATTAACTGTGCAGCTAATTCACCTGCGCGTTTCGCATCCGTTTCTTTAATACGGTTAATTTCTTTCGCTAATTCGAATAAAACAGGGAATGCTTCAGGTGTATTGAAATCATCATCCATTGCCGCTTTGAACGTTTCAATGTATGTTTCGCAGCCCGGTGCAAAACCATCGATGTCAGCTACAGTAACACCACGTAATGCCGTATATAAACGCTCTAAACTTGCACGAGCTTGTTTTAAATTATCTTCTGAGTAATTTAGCTGACTACGATAATGACCAGAAAGTAAGAAATAACGTACAGACTCGCCATCGTATTTTTCTAATACATCACGGATAGTGAAAAAGTTATTTAATGATTTAGACATTTTAACTTTGTCGATCTGAACCATACCCGAATGCATCCAGGTATTCACGTATTCACCGTTATGTGCGCAGCATGATTGTGCCACTTCATTTTCGTGATGTGGGAACATCAAGTCAGAGCCGCCACCATGAATATCAAATACTTCACCCAGCAGTTTGTTATTCATTGCTGAACATTCAATATGCCAACCAGGACGGCCTTCACCCCAAGGAGAAACCCAGCTCGGTTCACCTGGCTTCGCCATTTTCCATAACACGAAGTCCATCGGGTTACGTTTATTTGATTCCACTTCAACGCGCGCGCCCGCTTGTAGCATATCTAAGTCTTGCCCACTTAACTTACCGTAGTCAGCAAACGTCTTCACTTCAAATAATACATCGCCACTATCAGCAACATAAGCGTGGCCTTTTTCTACTAATTTTTCGATAATCTCAATAATATCTGGCATGTGGCCTGTTACCGTTGGTTCGATATCAGGGCGAATCATGTGCAGCGCATCAAAATCGTCATGCATGGCTTGAGTAAAACGCGCTGTTAACTGATCGCAAGTTTCACCATTTTCGTTTGCACGCTTAATGATCTTGTCATCGACATCC
The DNA here is from genome assembly GCF_900120065.1 of Moritella viscosa. NCBI lineage: Bacteria > Pseudomonadati > Pseudomonadota > Gammaproteobacteria > Alteromonadales > Moritellaceae > Moritella > Moritella viscosa. The sequence continues at coordinate 36,328 of NZ_FPLG01000102.1, read as the reverse complement.
GTAATGTTACGAATAAACTTAACCGCATAACCGCGATGGCGAAGGTAACGCACCACAGTATCAAACGCCACAAAAGTACGACCATGACCAATATGACAATAATCATAGATAGTCACACCACATACGTACATACCTATTTCACCTTCAGTAATAGGTTTAAATTGTTCTTTTTGACGAGTCAGTGTGTTGTAAATCTTCAACATCGAATAGTGATCCTTGCGCAAACAGTAAAAATGCAAATAATTGATTGATTTTACCATTAGCATTAATGATTACTAGCTTTGCAACAGCATAAAAGGCCAAAATTTAACTGAACAACCAAAAAAGTGTATAAATCAGTCAAATGAAAGCACAAAAATAAGCCCTTCCCACCCCTTCTTTCCCTAAAAGCTTTGCCATTGTCGACCTTTAGGATAGAATTTACCTCGTTAATTAACCAAAGGATCATTAAGATGATAACTCTACATACAGATTTCGGTGATATCAAAATTGCACTTAACTTTGAAAGTGCACCAAAAACAGCAGCTAACTTCCTAGAATACGCAAAAAGCGGTTTCTACGAAGGTACTATCTTTCACCGTGTAATCGATGGCTTCATGGTTCAAGGCGGCGGCATGCTTCCTGGTATGGAAGAGAAAAGCTCAAATGCACCGATCGAAAATGAAGCAGACAATGGTCTGTCTAATAAACGTGGTGCATTAGCAATGGCACGTACTATGGACCCGCATTCAGCAAGTTCACAATTCTTCATCAACGTGAAAGACAACAACTTCCTAGATTTCACAAGTAAGACGTCTCAAGGTTGGGGTTACTGCGTATTTGCTGAGGTTGTTGAAGGTATGGACGTGATTGAAAAAATCAAAAAAGTAGCGACAGGCAACAAACTTGGCCACGGCGATGTACCACTAGAAGATATTATCATTACTAAAGTAACTGTAGAAGAAGCTTAATCGCTCACTCAGTTCCTTAAAATAAATACACTGCTTAGGTAGTGTATTTATTTATTCCCGACAAGGATGGAACCACCATATGACTACTTTGTTTATTTCAGATCTGCACCTTGATGAGCGCCGTCCGCAAGTTACCGAGTTATTTTTACACTTTCTTGTTACCGAAGCGCGCGAAGCTGACGCTCTCTACATTTTAGGCGACCTATTTGAATTCTGGTCTGGTGATGACATTAGTAACCCACTTAACGACAGCGTTCAAGATGGACTTAAAGCGTTAACTGACAGTGGCGTAAAATGTTTCTTAGTTAAAGGGAATCGAGACTTCTTGGTCAGTAAACGCTTTGCTAAACGTACAGGCGTAACAATTCTCGGCGATTATACAGCGATAAGTCTTGACGGCCAAAAGGTGCTCATTGCACATGGCGATACATTCTGTACGTTAGATGAAAAATACCAAGCATTTCGTGCCGCCGTAAATATCCCATGGCGCCAAAAACTATTTTCCTGCTTACCTATCTTTGTACGTGAAGCGATTGCCGATAAAATACGCGGCCATAGCCAAGAAGGTAATCAGCAAAAAAGCATGACAATTATGGATGTAACAGAATCTGAAGTTGTCGATAAAATGCAAGAATATAACTGTGACATTTTAATTCACGGTCATACTCACAAACCGAATATCCATGATGTTCAATTGACAGCAGACAAACTCGGAAAACGGATCGTATTGGGAGACTGGTTTGATCAAGGCAGCGTACTTATTTGGCGTGATGGCCAATATGACCTCCAACAACGTGCATTTTTAAAAGACGCGTAAAAAAGATAACATCGGTTTTGTGAATTAAAGATCAAAAAAAGGAGCGTTACGCTCCTTTTTAAATCACTGAACTAAGTTGTTTAACTCACACTAAGCTTATCCGCCTTCGTTATGAATTTCTAGATTAGCAATTTCTTCTTTTTCTTTGACTGTTTTAGCACCATCGCTACGAACATCGTTAAGACGCTGTAAATAATCAGCATCAATATCACCCGTTACGTATTCACCGCTAAACACTGAGGTTTCGAACTTTTTAATCTCAGGGTTACATTTTGAAACTGCAGCGATTAAATCATCTAAATCTTGGAAAATAAGTGCATCTGCACCGATCATCGTTGCGATCTCATCGACGTTTCGACCATGGGCGATTAGCTCTTCAGTGCTAGGCATATCAATACCGTATACGTTTGGATAACGTATTTCAGGGGCTGCGGAAGCTAAGTAAACTTTATTTGCGCCTGCTTCACGTGCCATTTCAATGATCTGTTCTGATGTTGTACCACGAACAATAGAGTCATCGACTAACAGTACATTTTTACCTATAAACTCAGATGAAATTGCATTCAATTTACGACGTACAGACTTACGACGCAAAGTTTGTCCTGGCATGATAAACGTACGGCCAATATAACGGTTTTTAACAAAACCTTGGCGATACGGTAAATCGAGTACTTTTGCAATTTCTAACGCACTATCACATGACGTTTCAGGAATTGGGATAACAACATCAATGTCTATATCAGCCCATTCACGCTTAATTTTATGACCGAGCTTCTCACCCATTGCAAGGCGTGATTCGTAAACCGATACCTTATCAATGGTTGAGTCTGGACGTGCAAAATAAACAAATTCGAAGATACATGGGTTATGCTTTGCATTTTCAGCACAGTGCGCGCTAAATAGCTCACCTTCATCAGTAATATAAACAGCTTCACCTGGTTCAATATCACGTACAAAGTTAAAACCAACTGCATCGAGTGCAACAGATTCAGAAGCAACCATATATTCTTTTCGAGCACCTTCAGTTCGCATACCCAATACTAATGGGCGAATACCGTTAGGATCACGGAAAGCAACAAGGCCATGATTAATAATCAGTGATACCACAGCGTAAGCACCGCGTGCTTGCTTATGTACAGCGGTAACAGCAGTGAAAATATCTTCTGAGCTCAAATGTAAACTTGGGCATTTATCTAATTCATGAGCCATAACATTAAGCAATACTTCAGAATCAGAAGTTGTATTAATGTGACGACGGGCTTTATGAAATTGATCTTCTTTTAATTGAGCGGCGTTGGTTAGATTTCCGTTATGAGCAAGGGAAATACCGAACGGGGAGTTAACATAGAAAGGTTGAGCCTCAGCGGCACTCGAGCTTCCTGCTGTTGGGTATCGAACATGTCCAATACCAATATTACCTTTCAAGCGTTGCATATGTTTAGCTTCGAATACATCGCTCACTAAACCATTCGCTTTGCGCTGCCTAAAGTTTCCATCACTTAAGGTTACAATCCCAGCAGCATCCTGTCCACGATGCTGTAATACTGTTAATGCGTCATAGATAGACTGATTAACAGGGGTTGTAGAAACAATGCCAACAATTCCACACATAACCTAAATCCTCGTTTACTGTGCTTTCGATAAAATGCTATTTATAACGTTTCGCTTGTCATAAACCCTGCATATTGTCCCATGCAGAAGCTTGATGTTCAAAAAACCATTTAATGAGTGGTTTTAACTCAGCTATTAGTGGCGAACCCTGCCACCAAGCCGTTTCCGGGAAACTGGTGAATAGCTGTAAAAATAACAGCAACACGCACACCACTAATATTCCTCGGGCAATACCAAAGCATACACCGAGCAACCTATCCGTACCTGATAAACCAGTTTTATCCACTAGCTGGCCAAGTATGTAATTTAGCAAAGCCCCTAATATAAGGGTCGAAATAAATAATAGCGCTATCGCAACGCCATTTTTAACTAATTGTTCGCTGAATGCAGAACTAAATGCATCGAAATTTTCTAAGTAGGCAGCAATATCTTGATAATAATAACGAGATATAAAGAAGGCACAAAACCAAGTGCAAAGAGAGAACGCTTCCTTGACAAAACCACGCACTAAACTTATCACTGAAGATAAACCAACAATACCTAAAATAAGATAATCAATCCATGCCATATTTTGTTCCACTCATTTGAAATTCGCGCCATTGTAACAAGTTAAATACGAGATTGATAATAGTTATAAACAAAAAAAACCGACATAAATGTCGGCTTTTTAATTACTTGTCTCGAGGGTCAAATTTCTCAATTACACCTTTCAAACCAGTGATTTTCTGTAATTTTGGCAATAAACGTTTTAACTCATTTTTATTTACGTTAGGCCCTACATATAATCGATTTAACTGGCCAGCCTGTTTATGACGCGGTAATCGATAGGCATCAAAGCCTGCTTTTCTAATTTTTTCAACCAAATCATCAACAGCGACTGAATTCTTGAAGGTACCTAAACGAATATTCCAACTATGACCAACTGGCGGTATGACTTTTACAATTTCGACAGCTTTAACTAATGGGACAAGTTTGGGGGCTTTAGTGATAGGTTTAGGTGCTGCCGATTCCACCTTTTTAGCCTCCGTTAAATTAACTGTGGGTGCGGGTTCAATGAGTAATTCGGCGACTTCATTATCAAATGACTCAAAGTTAACGGGCTCAGCAAGTTCAACTAACGCAGGACGCAAAGGAATACTAGCTGCATTCTCACGATACGTGACCTTCTGACCATCTAGCAAGTCAGGTAAAAAGATAATGCCAATCGCCACTAGAATAATAGTGCCGACTAAACGGTGTTGAAATGTCGATGCCACGTCTATTTAACCACTTATATGTTGGATAATTTCTGCTACGGTGAAAAATGAGCCGAAACCAATAATAATGTCATTACAATCAGCGCTTTGATTTGCAGATTGCCAAGCTTGCGCTATTGTATCATGACTCATAGGCTGCTGGCTAAGGCTATCACGGCTTTTCCCATTCAGCTCCATCGCGTCAACTAATCCCTGCTCGATTTGCTGACAAGACGCTGCACGCTCCCCCTGGAGTGCAGCCAAGTGCCAACAATCAATAACGTCAGTTAAAGCCGCCAAACTTGCTGCAATATCTTTATCTTTAAGCATGCCAACAACAGCAATAATCTTAACCGGTGAATGAATCTGCTGCTTTAAACATGTGAGTTGTGTTGCGAGGTAACCCGCGGACTCAGGATTATGTGCAACATCCAAGAATTGTTGTGGCGAGGTACCTAATCGTTGCATACGACCAGGTAACCTTGCATTTGCAACACCACTGCGAATGGCAGATTCAGGTACAGCTAATCCTAACGCTTGAATTGCGGCAATTGCCGTAGCGCCATTTTGCAAAGGTAACTGGGGAATAATCAGGTCAGAAAAAATAGATCCAATATTAGTCTGTTGTTCTGTTGAACTCACTTGCCAGTCCCAACTTTCAGCATGCTGCGTGTAATAATAATCACGATTAACAGCAATCAGTTCCGCACCGACTTCATCAGCATACTCAGCAATGGTAGATGGCGGATTAATCACACCACAAATGGCTTTTTTATTGGCGCGGAAAATACCCGATTTTTCACGTGCGATAACGGCTTTATCTGTACCAAGCCAATCAGCGTGATCAATATCAATCGTAGTGACAACAGCAACATCAGCAGAAACAATATTTGAAGCATCTAAACGACCACCCAATCCAACTTCAAGGATCACAACATCTAATGTTGCATCTTGAAATAATTTCAATGCGGATAATGTCGTAAATTCAAAATAAGTTAATGTGGTATCACCGCGCCCAGCTTCAATAAAGACAAATGAATCAGCATGCGCTTGTGCGCTGAGCATCTCACCGTTAACACGTACACGCTCTCGATAATCTTGTATATGAGGGGAACTGGTGACACCAACATTGTAACCAGCATCTAGGAGAATTCGTTCTAAAAATGCGCAGGTAGAGCCCTTACCATTTGTGCCTGCAACGGTAATGACTTTCGCATCAAATGTCGTTAATGCTAAATCAGCAGCAACGCGTCCTATACGACCTAATCCCATTTCAATATTAACAGGATGAATACTTTCTAAATAGCAAAGCCAGTCTGCGAGAGACTGGCTTTTATTAATACTGTTCAACATCGGTAATAGTTACTCGTTAGTGTTTACTCGTTAATGTTTTGAGCGTCACTTGGAGTCTTAATTTCATCCGCTGCAGGTACAACTATGGGAGTTGTTTCTGTACTTGCTGATGCAGTCGCGATGTTATCAGACGTTTCCAAGTTCATCATCTTCGCTAATAAGCCTGCAAGTTTATCACGCATTTGGCGACGATCAACAATCATATCGATCGCACCTTTCTCCAACAAAAATTCACTACGTTGGAAACCTTCAGGTAGCTTCTCACGTACCGTTTGCTCAATAACACGTGGTCCAGCAAAACCAATCAGTGCTTTTGGTTCAGCAATATTAATATCACCTAACATAGCTAGACTTGCAGATACACCACCCATTGTTGGGTCTGTCAGTACAGAAATGTAAGGTAAACCTTTTGTTGATAATTTCGCTAATGCCGCACTCGTCTTCGCCATTTGCATTAATGAGAATAATGCTTCCTGCATACGCGCACCGCCGCTTGCAGAAAAACAAATCAACGCACGGTTCTCAGCCATACATTCATTAATTGCAGCAACAAAACGAGCACCAACAACGGTTGCCATTGAACCACCCATAAATGAGAATTCAAATGCACAAACGGCAACAGGAATACCTTTAATCGTCCCTTTCTCTACGACTAACGCATCTTTTTCGCCTGTTGTTTTTTGCGCGCTAGATAAACGCTCTTTATATTTTTTGGTATCACGGAATTTTAATTTATCACTTGGTTCAAATTCAGCACCGATTTCAATGCGGCCATCTTTATCAAGTAATTTATTGAGACGCTCACGTGCATTCACACGCATGTGGTAATCACATTTAGGACAAACGCCTAAATTACGCTCAAGTTCTGCATGATATAAAACCTGGTCACAAGAGGTACATTTAGTCCACACTCCTTCAGGAATATTACGACGCGCTGTTGCGCTCTTGCTTTTTGGTAGTATTTTTTCAATCCAGCTCATGAACCCTACTTATAATTTGTTCTAATTAATTGAAGTATAAGATGTTAAATGCGTTGTTAATACGATAGTGAAACAAAAATCCAAAACCAATTAACAAAAATTAATGCGTTAAGTCGATATCTGTCGAACTTAACAATACTCCACATTTATCGTGTAACACAATTAAATCACAGATTATCCAATAAGTTTATCTAAAACTGGTCATACCCTTGTGACTCACCATCAGAAATCAATAAAAAATGATAAAGCGACATAAATAATAACAGCTTACAATCGCTTCATCACTCTCTTATCAATGATAAGTCACCTTTCGCAAATCAGTATTTTATTGTTATTAAATCAAACAATTAAAAGTTTTCAGGTAAAAATAATGGTCCTACAGCAGGTCTTGGTATATTAAATTCGCTTGGATAGTCTACTTCAATCATGTAAAGACCTTCTGCTTTGCTTGTTGCCGCTGCGACAGAACGATCTCTACCGGCCAATAATTCACCAATCCACGAAATGGGTTTATTACCTTTACCCACTTCCATTAATGAACCAGCTAGGTTTCTTACCATATGGTGTAAGAATGCATTCGCTTTCACATCAATAATAATATACGCATTTTGACGGGTTACTTTGATATGGTGCATCGTTTTAACAGGGCTTTTGGCTTGGCAATGCTTGGCACGGAAAGAAGTAAAATCATGCTCCCCCACTAACTGCTGTGCTGCTTCATGCATTAATTCAGCATCAATATCACCATGGTAATAGCTCACACCCGAACCTAAAATTGCAGGGCGCAAATTGTTATTATAAATAATATAGCGATAACGTCTTGCCGTTGCACTAAAACGGGCATGAAATTCTTCATCGACTTCTTGCGCCCAACGAACTGCTATGTCATCAGGTAAATTAGCATTTACACCGAGTGTCCATGCTACCTCTTTACGTATAGAATCAGTATCAAAATGCACAACTTGTCCAGTTCCATGAACACCAGAATCGGTACGCCCAGCACAGTGCACTCTCACAGGGTGGTTCGCAACACGTGACAATGCATCTTCTAATTTTTCTTGTACACTGATCACTTCATTTTGTCGTTGCCAACCGTAATATTTACTACCGTCATATTCTATACCGAGTGCAATTCGCATTTTTATTCCAACTTTATACTTTCATTAATTTTTTAAAACAAAAAGCGGTGACTCTCGCCACCGCTTTACTTTATATAATAATTATATCACCCAATTATACCGCTTCAAGTTACAACTTGAAAGCAACTAGCACTTCTAACCTAATCAGCAGATCACAATCGACTCAAGAGTTGATTCACTTCAGCTTGCTGCACTGCGTCACCAGTGCCCGCCAATGGTTCTAGAATAGATTTAGCGCCATCTTTATCTTCAATTTCAAGATAAGCACGCGCAAGATCTAATTGCGCACCAAAGCGGTTATTCTCATCATCAATATCAACCGCGTTACTATCAAGTAAGCTATTGCTGTATCCATCAAGACCTACATCCAATTTTACTTTATCATAAGGTTCATCTTCGATATTAGCTGGCTGTTGCGATACTTCATTTAACAATTTATCGATATCAATAAACTCTTCTGCTTGCGCTGCTGCGACATCAATCGGAGGCTGCTCGCTTGGCGCTGAACTAAATGCATTCGGACTGAATTCTGCCAACATAGCTTCAATATCATCTAGCGGCTCATCAGCATTATCAGTTTTTTTTGCAGCTTCAGGTTTTTCACTCACGGTCCCATCAAGTTCAGCTAGCATTTCATCAACAGTCTGTCCGTGGGCTTGTGGTAAATTGACTTCAACACCAGCTTCAGCTAACAGACTATCGATATCGTCCATGTCGACGACTTGTTGACTCTCTATTTTCGGTGCAATATTGTCAATATTAGCTTGGGCAATGTCATCTAAACCAGCTTCGGCTAAAAGGTTGTCAATATCGTCCATATCAACAACTTGATTCGCATCTGGAACATCCGGTACCTTGCTCGCTATCGCTTCTAATTCAGCTTCAGCTAAGATACTGTCAATATCGTCCATATTCACAAATTCATCATTTACGACTGGCGATGGTTCTGAAACAGGATCTGGTGTATTGCTTGCGGTAACCTCAATATCGTCAAATGAATCAAAGTCAGACATTTTTGATTCAGAAGTTTGAGCGCCAGGAGCCTGTGAGTTACTGAGTTTAAACTGCTCTAACATTGAATCGACTTCAGCTAAATCAGCATCTAATGTATTTTTATTATTTGTCGGAAGGTCAGGGATCAAGCTAGGTTCATCTAACTCTTCACGCCAACTTAAATCAGGTTCCACACTATCATTTTCAAAACTTGTGCTTTCATCATCTAATGTTAAGTCAATATCACTAAAATCATTATCATTTAAATTTAACTCTGGCATGACAGGCGCTTGATCTATAATTTCCGGCATAATAGGCGCTGCCGGTTTAGTCGTAATAGAATCCATCGGCAAGTCATGAGGTTCATCTAAAAATACAGTCTCTTCTGCATCAAGCTGTAAATTAAAATCGGGCTCTTCTAAGTCTGGCGCTCCAAATGTATTTATCTCATCAGCAGGCTTTTCTGCGGGTGCTTTAGCCTCTTCAGACACAGACATCGCACTATCAGGTGCAAATTTTTCAGCATTAAGATAATCACTGAGTTCATCAACGGTATTATCCGCATCAAACATCACGCTATCTTCAATATTATTCTTTTGATCATTTCTATTTTTTAACCATAGGCCTAACCAAACTAAAAACAGTAATGAAAATACACCAGAAACACCACCAATTAACCACCAATTGTTATAGCTTTCAGCTTCCATCACCGATTTCTTTTTTGCATTATCAATTGTAACTTGCTGTTCATCAATCCGTGTACTTTGCTGTTCGATTAATGCTTTTAAATCTGCTTTCAATGCATTGTTAACCGCCATTTGCTCTTTAAGTTCCGCTAATTCTATACGAATACTTTCTAGCTGTAATTTAAGGCGACGATTAGTTTCACTTGATAATAAAAGATGCTCGTTGCTTTCAGTTAGCTCACCTTGTAATAAAGCAAGTTTATCACGTTCGATTTTATTTCCGGCAATCACCTTCACGCTTGGTTTAGTAATATTGATCGAGGGGGTTGGTTTCTTTTTAGTACCTGATTTTTTCGTAAGCGCATTTTTTAGGGCTGAACCGTCAGTTGCTTGTATTTCAGCTGCACTGGGGATCTTAAGAAAACTACCATCAATCATTTTATTAATGTCACCACCTAAAAATGCATGAGGGTTAAGCGCAAAAATGGCGGTCATCGTTTTGTATAAACTTAAGCGACTATCTGGTCTCGTGGCAGTTGCAACTGACCATAACGTATCAGCCTTCACAACAGGGCCGTAATTATTAGGCGAAGAAGGGGTATGCACTTCAGGGCCTTTTAATTGAAGAACAAATCCATTTGAATTAGCAGCAATACCCGCCATAGGAATCAGCAGAAATAAAACAACCCATTTTAATTTCGATAAACCCGATATCATTGTTAACCCTTACTATGAAACAACACCAACACACTTAAAATTAATATAACATATACAAAATATCAGTATACACATGAATTCACTGGTATCTTCTACTTAACTATTCTAATGGTTAATTTCAATAAAAAAAAATTGAGAATTGAAACTATGATATAAATCAGAAAAATAAAATACAAATAAAAAAAATAGCACCCAATATTGGGTGCTAAACATGCAATTTAGATAAATTTATAGCCAAGGGCTAAAACTTACTCTTACAGATAATCACGAATTAATAGTTCTGCAATCTGTACACTGTTGGTTGCAGCACCTTTACGGATGTTATCGCCAACAACCCACATGTTGATACCGCTAGCGTGTGAGATGTCTTCACGAATACGACCAACAAATACGTCATCATGACCTGCAGAGTCAGACACTGGTGTTGGATAGTCTTCTTCATTTTCAATCAGTTTAACACCTGGCGCATGACGCATCAGTGAACGTACTTCTTCAGCACTGATCGGTGTGCGTGTTTCTAAATGGATAGCTTCTGAGTGACCATAGAATACCGGTACGCGTACTGCTGTTGGGTTAACCATGATGTACTCATCACCAAAAATTTTCTGTGTTTCCCACACCATTTTCATTTCTTCTTTGGTGTAGCCATTTTCAGTAAACACATCAATCTGTGGGATCACGTTAAATGCGATCTGCTTAGGATATACTTTTGTTTCTACTTCACGTGCATTTAATAAACTTGCAGTTTGACCCGCTAGTTCATCAATTGCGCTTTTACCAGAACCCGATACGGCTTGGTATGTTGCGACATTAATACGTGAAATACCCACTGCATCATGGATAGGCTTTAATGCAACTAGCATTTGAATTGTTGAGCAATTTGGATTTGCGATAATGCCACGGTTTGTATATTGCGCAATTGCTTCTGGGTTTACTTCTGGCACAACCAGAGGAATATCTTCGTCATAACGGAACTGTGATGTGTTATCAATAACAACTACACCCGCATCGGCTGCGATTGGCGCCCATTTTTCTGATACCGAACCACCAGCAGAGAATAAACCGATTTGAACTTGTGTCCAATCGAAATTATCAACATCTAATACTTCAACTTGTTTATTATTAAAGGTAATTTTACCACCAGCACTACGGCTACTTGCTAATGGATAAATATTACCGATTGGAAATTTACGTTCCTGTAAAATTTCCAACATCATTTGCCCTACGGCACCTGTTGCTCCTAGTACTGCAACATCATATAGTTGACTCATCAACGACTCCTAAAAAATTATTTGGCAAACCCAAGTTGATACAATGACTCTACCGCATAATGTGACTCATTTACTAGCCTCAATGAGGAAAATTCTCTTCTTTCGAGATAATTTTTACGCATTTCATCAAAACTACCCGCTCTCATTATGTTTTTTCTAAAAATAGCGTCGTCTCGGCGCACATCGTATACCAAATGAACCAAATTTTTAGCGAATGTTTGATCTGCACTTTGGTTAATATCAATGCTACTGACAGCAGGTATAGGTAAGATATCACTAATAGTACGTTCAGCTTGCTGACCTAGAAATTGTGCATACGCCTGATAAATCATCTCTGTACCACGCGCTTTACCTTCTAAGCTATAACCCGCAATATGGGGAGTGGCAATAGCAACATGAGGAATAAGTTCGAGCAGTGGCGTAGGTTCGTTTTCCCATACATCCAATACAAGGGTTATCCCGTGCCCAGCTTGTTTTAGCTCTAATAAAGCCTGATTATCAATCACATCACCACGACCGCTATTAACAAGGATCGCGTCTGGCGCTATGCCCGCCAGTAATTCAGCAGTTAATAGATGCTTAGTTTGATAATTACCTGTTTTAACTAATGGTACGTGTAAACAAATAATATCCGCTTGTAATGCTTGTCCTAAACTAACAAACCCCGTTAGGCCTTCTTTCTCTACGCGAGGAGGATCGCATAGCATCACTTGAGCACCGAGAGCCGTTAGTCGACTGACCGTTTGCGAACCTGTATTACCAACACCAATAACGGCGATTTTTTTATCCGCTAATACAAAACTTTGCAGTTCAGCTAACACTAATAATGCGCTGCAAACATAATCACCAACAGATACCGCATTACAACCTGGCGCATTGGTATATTTAATATTTCGCTGTTGTAAGCATGCTTGGTCTAAATGATCGATACCAATCGTTGCAGTTCCCACAAAGGCTAATCTATTGGCTTGAGCAAGTAACTCGTCGTTAACTTGCGTGACTGAACGTACCATCAAGGCATCTACATCGTGTAAATCCTCAGCTTGAATTGTACGGCCAGATAAAGGAACTACTTCACCAAACTGAGAAAACAATTCGGTTGCATAAGGCATATTTTCATCAACTACGATCTTCATTTAAGTATTCCCTCAATAATACGACTAGGGTTATTTTGCGCGTTGTGAAGATAAAAAAAAAGCCCATTTATCAATAATCTGATAAATGGGCTTACATTGTCTTCATCACGGTTGTATGAACCGTCACTTAAACGTTTTTATTTAAGCACTTTAATGCACAATTATTTAGTAAATTTACTAAATACTAGCGTCGCATTCGTACCGCCGAAACCAAAGCTGTTCGACATTACGTTAGTGAGTTCTGCATCAATTGCCTGACCTGAAACGATATCTAGACCATTCGCTTTTTCGTCAAGTTCTTGAATATTTGCACTTGCAGCGATAAAGCTATTTTCCATCATGATCAATGAATAAATTGCTTCATGTACACCAGCTGCACCTAATGCATGGCCAGTCAGTGATTTTGTTGCACTGATTTTTGGTGACTTATGACCAAATACAGCTTGAATAGCTTCAAGTTCTTTTGTATCGCCTACAGGTGTCGATGTACCGTGTGTATTTAGGTAATCAATTTCACCGTCTACTGTTTCTAATGCTTGTTGCATACAACGCACAGCACCTTCACCCGATGGCGCTACCATGTCATAACCATCTGATGTTGCACCGTAACCGGTAATTTCTGCATAGATAGTTGCGCCACGAGCAAGTGCATGCTCAAGTTCTTCAACAACAACCATACCGCCACCACCAGAGATAACAAAACCATCACGGTTTGCGTCATATGTACGAGATGCTTGTTGTGGAATTTCGTTATACTTAGTTGATAATGCGCCCATTGCATCGAACTCTAAAGCTAAAGTCCAATCAATTTCTTCACCGCCACCAGCGAATACAACGTCTTGTTTACCCAGTTGGATTTGCTCTACTGCATGGCCAATACAATGCGCACTTGTTGCGCATGCAGAAGTAATAGAATAGCTTGGGCCTTTAATTTTAAATGGTGTAGCAAGACAAGCAGAAATCGTGCTCGACATAGTACGAGTCACCATGTATGGACCAACACGCTTTACACTTTTATTACGAGCTATATCAACAGAATCAACAACGTTCTTTGATGATGCACCACCTGAACCCGCAATAAGGCCAGTACGTACATTAGATACTTGCTCTTCTGTTAAACCTGAATCATCAATCGCTTCTTGCATTGCAATATAGCTGAAAGCGGCTGCATCACCCATGAAACGCATTGCTTTACGATCAATGATTTCCTTAGGATCAAGATTAACAGTTCCGCAGACTTGGCTACGTAAGTTTTGTTCAGCAAATTGTGGTGCAAATTCAATACCGCTGTTACCTGCTTTCAGTGACTCACATACTTCTGCTTTGTTGTTACCGATACTTGATACAATACCGATACCTGTTATAACCGCTCTTTTCATGATATTCCCTAATATAAAATTATTACGTTATTCTTACTTATTTTTTAACGTCATCTGGTCTGCTTTCCCTATAATCAGATAAAATTATGACCGTTTTATTAATTTTGAGCCTATAGACTCATTATTTTTATATTTAAAAAAATCAGCCTTAATCTGCTAGACGCCCAGCGAGAGCCTCTGCCCTATCTACCTTCATTATAGTAAAGCGTTAACATCCAGTATCCCATTGCTATCTATGATTGTCACCGCTTAAAAATTGCTTGTGATCAAATCATCTGCGATTGTTGTTACTTTTGCTGCTTAAACAACCATGATAGTCGCGCAGCAGTTCGAATGAAATGCAAAGTTGGCAATTTAAGTCAGTGTAAACAATCATTAGTAGTAATCATTTTTTATCACCACTTTTGTGACATCTATAACATCAATTTGATAGATAATATTAAAGGAATTAAATATGACAAAGCCACCATGTTCTTATTTACAAGGTGTTTCATCCATATTTGTTCACTCATTAGTATTCTTTTTTATCATGCTATTGAGTTTTTCCAGCCGTGCTGAAATCAATCTGATCTTTGGTCTATACACCTCAGATAAACCGACAACTATGGTTACTAAATTCCGCCCTTTTATTAATACGCTCGAAGCGCAAATGACAGATAAGCTAAAACAACTGGTCCATATAAAAATGCATATATCCAGTAACTATAATGATGGTGTACATGCACTTACCACTGGAAAAGTTGATTTTTCTCGCTTAGGTCCAGCGTCATATATAACCGCTAAAAATACCAATACCAATTTACAACTACTTGCCATCGAAGCCAAAAGAGGCAAAAAACTATTCTATGGCATTATTGCCGTTCAAACAGATAGTCCAATAACAAAACCGGAGCAATTAGTCGGTAAACGATTTGCATTTGGGTCTGAGCAATCCACAATTGGTCGTTATCTTTCACAAAGTTACCTTGCAGACCATCATATATACGCGAAAGATTTGGCCAAGTTTGACTACTTAGATAGGCATGATGCTGTTGGTGCATCGGTTGCAGCAGGGCGATATGATGCAGGCGCATTAAAAGAAGGCACATTTAACAAACTACGCAGTAAAGGCGTATTATTACGTGAAATAGCACGATTTCCGAATGTAACTAAACCTTGGGTTGCAAGATCAGGATTAAATAATGAAATAGCGCAAGCTTTATCAACATTATTAATCGCCAGTAATGAGTCAAACGCATTATACAAAAATTCATTGAGTAAAAATGGATTTCTATTAGGTGATGACAGTGACTATGACATTATTCGCCAATCGATGAAAGATAAACGTTTTTTTGAAACAAGATCAATTAAATGACCCAACTAATTAAGCATTTACCACTCTGGTCCAAGATCCTTGTCGCTACATTGTGCATAACATTTATCACAAGTTTAGCGGCTGGAGAATTAGCCAGACGTTTTGAATATAACTATCTCACCAATAATTTAACCTCACAAATACAACAAACATTTAATATTTTATCCGCAACAACCATTGATAGTCTGATCACAGAAGATATCCCACTACTTGAAACGATCATGTTACAGATATCATCAAACTACCCTGATATCGCATTCTTTGCTATTTATAATGAGCTACATACAGTGTTAGTCACTTGGGGAACACTGCCGCCAGATGCAAGTTTACAACACCAAGAATTTCAGCAGCCCGTTACTTTTGGTGGTGAAACGTTTGGCTATATGCAAATAGCAGTCAGTACTGCTAGCTTGCAACAAGATATAAGAGAGCATGTAAACTTAATTCGTCTACTCATTGCGTTAATATTATTATGTTTAGCACTGGCGATTTCGCTATTACTGCATTCTTCAGTATTAAAGCCAATAACAAACATTAATAATCGATTATTACAGTTATCTCAATTTCATCAAACAGGTGAACAGATCACGCTAGTATCAACGAATGAGCTAGACCGTTTAAATGAGTCTGTCGACCTCATTCAGGAGTTTACTGATAAGCAAAAACAACGCGAACAGCAATTACAAATAGCAAAAGAACAGGCCATTAATGCTAACACAACAAAATCAACCTTTCTCGCCACCATGAGCCATGAAATAAGAAACCCAATGCACGCCATTTTAGGGGCATTGTCGTTATTAAATAAGAGTGAAATGAGTACTGAACAACGACACTTTATCGATACGAGTCTGAAGTCAGCCAATATATTACTAAACCTATTAAACAACATCCTCGATATGTCAAAAATAGAAGCCGGAAAACTACAACTCGAACATCGCGCTTTTAATATTCAAGAGATATTACAAGATGTAACAGGTGTCCTTAAACCATTAGCACAAAAAAAAGGCATCATACTAAGCCATTCCAGTAATACTGAAATGCCGTTATGGGTACTCGGTGATGATAATAGGTTAACGCAAATTCTCATCAACTTAACCAATAATGCGATTAAGTTCACGCAACAAGGCCAAGTCTATGTGATGATGGAAGCAATACAACAGGCTAACCACACACAGCTTTGTTTCACCGTCAAAGATAGCGGTATTGGTATATCAGAACATAAACTAAAGCATATTTTTGATGATTTCGTACAGTCTGATAGCTCTTTTTCACGTGAATACGGTGGTTCAGGCTTAGGGCTTGCCATCTCAAAACAACTGATTACGTTAATGAAAGGAAACATCACAGTCACTAGCCAATTAAATCAAGGCAGTGAATTCAAAATTAAATTAAAACTAGAAAATACGGCGGCACCAGTCGCTGAACAACCAATACCACAAACACCAGTCGTCACAAAAGACACCCCACCTCACTTACTCCTCGTTGAGGACAATAAGGCAAATCAATTTATTACCAAAACTATTTTACAACGGGCTGGTTATACTGTGGATGTCGCAAGTAATGGTCTACTGGCCATTGAAGCTTGCGAGAAACAACTATACAAATTAATATTAATGGATTTACAAATGCCTGAAATGGATGGGTTTGATGCAACAAAGGGAATACGTCAACCTTCCAATATGAATGTAAACACACCGATTATAGCGATGACAGCCAACGCAACGACCGAAGACCGAGAGAATACCCTTGCAGTCGGTATGAATGATTTTTTGATGAAACCGGCTCGGGAAGACCAGTTGATGAAGAAAATACAACATTGGTTAAATTAAATGTTAACGACAATCTAACCAATGACATTCATTAATTAAACTGCTGATTAAATTTGGCCATCGATGCAGCTGTATCTTGCCATAAGCGACTATTTTTAAGCTCAGCTAATGAAAAATCACTCGTATGCTTAAGGTTAAAATCATCGGTTGTTAAATTATTATCCAAGCCATCTAATAGAGCTTCAACACCTGTGCGATCATTACACGCAAGTAATAAGTTACACCCAGCCCATATAGCCTGCTCTGCCCGCTCTAAATAATTCCCCGCAACGCTGGCGCCATGCATCGATAAATCATCAGAAAAAATAGCGCCTTTAAAGCCTAGCTCTTGTCTTAATACCGTTTGTAACCAGTATTGAGAGAAACCCGCCGCCTTAGTATCAACTTGCTGATAAATAACATGGGCAGGCATAATGGCATCAAGTTGCGCATTGGCAATAAGGGACTTAAATGGCAATAGATCCGTTGCAGTAATGTCAGCTAAGCTACGTTCGTCAACCGGTAATGCAATATGTGAATCAACTAACACACTACCATGACCAGGGAAGTGTTTACCTGTCGTTTTCATACCAGCCTGGTGCATACCAACGCATAATTGCGTCGAAAGATCGGTTACCCAGCTTGGATCCGCATGGAATGAACGATCACCAATAACTTGACTACCGCGTTCTAAATCCAGTACCGGCGCAAAACTTAAATCTATATCAAATGCCAATAACTCCGCCGCTAACATCCAGCCACACTGCTGAGTAAACTGCTTCGCGGTTTCACGATCATCAGCATATAGCGTCGCAATCTTACCCATAGCAGGAATACGTGTAAACTGCTCACGAAAACGTTGAACACGACCACCTTCATGATCAACCGCTATCACCATTTGTGAATGAGCCGTTTTACGAATTGATTTAATTAATGCATTTAACTGAGCATGATCACCATAATTACGACTAAACAAGATCAAGCCACCGGTTAATGGGTGCGCTAAAATCTCTTTATCTTCAGCCGTTAATTCATAACCGTCAACATCTACTACTACTGGTCCCACGACAACTCCTTATTCAATCTATTAATTTTATCAGCTATAGCACGTTCAGATTGCTGCCACAGGGTTAAATAGGTGATATCTTCATCTTGCTGGTACATAACGATACACCACAATAAAGTCATCATTTCGACCACAACCGCCATTACCGCTAATTGTTCTAATGTCACTTTGGCTGCAGGGTAATAATGGTTGTAATACGTTAAAAATAACACCTGCTGTGAATGACCCCAGGCAAATGTCTGAAATAATGTTGTAATATCAAAATCACAATGACCCGCTGCTGCAAATTCCCAATCCAGTAAATACAACTTAGCTTGCTCATCCACAATAAAATTCAATGGGTTCATATCGTGATGACAAAAACCCTGTCTATTTAAAGGTAACTGATGTTCAATTAAATCTACCACAAGTGAGAGTTGCTGATCGAGTTGCGCGGTTTTAAATTCGGCTTTGAGTGTTTGATAATAATGCTGAAGCCGTTCAACCATATTAAGGTGATGCGCAGGTAAAGGCTGCTGATGAAGTGTGGCCACTAATTTTGCTATTTGATCAATATTTTCATCGCTAGCTTGTTCATTAAGATCCCAGTGTTTACCCGTGATCCAATCACAAATAATACCTTGCTTATATTGGGCAATAATATTTGGCGATAAACCAATAGCAGCGGCCTGTATTTGCGCTGCACACTCGTGTTCTACTTGATTATCCATGTCATTATAAACCGCTGAAAATTGTCTTACAAAATAGTGATAACTCAAATTTTGTAGTTGAAAGTCCAAACGATAATTATGGTTACTTAAACCACCTGCAACAGGTTGTAAAGAAAATGACTCAGGGCTAAAACGCACAACAAATTCAGGGATTATAATCATAAAAAGACGATGCTACTCACTTGGGCTTCAACCGTATTAAAACGGTTATTGATCAATTCAATACTTAACGTATGTTTACCGCTAGTATTCTCAGCCTGAGAAATATTAATGACTAACGAATAGCCGGAATAAGTCAGGCCTGAGTTATGCGGTGATACTTGCTCTGTTAAAATTTGAATATCAAACCAATCAGGTTCTGAGAATGTTTCCGCGCTAGCACGTTGCAATTCATTATGCGTAACCGGCAAGGTTACCATCGTATTGGGAAGCGCGATATATAATCGCTGGCCATGCTTAAAGCTACCTTGAACAAAATAAGGCTGCCGTAATAGTTGCCCGCTTAACGTTCGCACCTGCGTTGTTAATGGGTGTTCAATAATTACTTCAAGAGGAGCCATCATAATTTGTCTGCTATGGTATGCTTGTGATGTACAACCACTGACAACTAACGCACTCAATATATAAACCAGTGTGAGTATCCATTTCATTTAACACTCCTCCCAAAGCTACTGATAGTTTATGAGATGAGAATAACAACTAGTATGTTGTTACCATCGCCCCCAATTGCTCACCACCAACAAGATGCATATGTAAATGATACACTTCCTGTCCGCCATGTTTATTACAATTAACGATGAGACGGTAGCCATTTTCAGCAATCCCCTCTTGTTCCGCAATTTTTCTTGCCACAATGAAGAGACGCCCTAATGCTAATTCATCTTCTTCACATACATCATTCGCCGTCGGGATTAGTTTATTGGGAATGATAAGCACATGTGTTGATGCTTTTGGACTAATATCACGAAATGCAGTCACTAATTCATCTTGATACAGAATGTCCGCAGGGATCTCTTTATCAATTATTTTACGAAAAATCGTTTCTTCCGCCATTTGTTTCGCTCCATTACAAAATTAAGTTATTCAATAATATGTGAAAAAATAGATAAATACACTCACTATCAGTAATAGTTCATGATCTATACTCAAACTACTTCATGATCAATACCAAAACAGCTCTTAAAGCAAAACATCAACGACAAAAAAGCCCATCACACCCTACATCTAGTGTAGTTTGTAATGGGCTTAAATTTAGATATTATAAATTGCTAATGTTGATTAAGCTGAAGCAATAGCACCTTTACCGACACCTTCGTAAGCAAATACAGTCAGTGGATCGCTACAATCTTTTGCTAATGTATCCGCGATATATTGTGCAATATTTTCTACTGTTGTTTCTGTTGGCATAATTTCAACAATTGACTTACTAATCGCAAGTTGGAATTCACCTTGTGGCGCTTGATATTTAAAGCAATAATGCTCAGGCGTTAATGCAGCCATACCCGCGCGAGAAAGTGAAACTTCTGATGCCGACACCATATCGCAATGTTCAGCCAGATAGATATCTTTCCAACGCTCAGCCCAACTCGCTTCAAGCGCAGCATCACGTTCATCATTACGCAAGATCTCAATTGTAGAACGGTGACCATGTGCAATACGCTGACAGTTACCAAGATGTTTACGTAAACCATGGCTGTAGCAGTATTCTGCGCCGTCAATTTTTTCTTCACGTAATTTAACGTCTAACTTTTTCACGTTATTTGGTAAACGTAGCATGAGCTGCTCAGTTAAATACATCTCTAAATTTGCCAGCGTAATTTGCTCTGTCGGGATTAATGCAAATGCTTGATCTGGGCATGCTAAATGAATTGACTCACTGTGTTCACGCCATGCATCAACATACGTAAATGCACCATCGCTCATCACATCACAAAACTTAGCATGAGCAGGTACGATCAACTTATGATCTACCAATTCATCAACAGTCGATTTAATCAATTTTTTTACAATACCAAAATCTAAGATCATGCTCTGTTCATTTAAGTCACCATGCAGAACAATATCCACTAACCAGCTTTGGCCAATAATGCCACGTGAATAATCCAATACTGAAGAATCAATAACAGTAAGATCTTTGACGAATAGTTTCATCTAAATTTTGTCCTTTATGGTAACTAAATAGGTATTTATATTATTGATTAGCGCTATTTTTGAGCGTCGTATTCGTCTTTAAATGAAGCAATCAGCTCTTCACTATCAACAACAACTACATCTTGACCTGCTTTTGGAAATACTGAGATAACAACGCCATCAGCAGCAAGACCTGGTAGCCAGCTATTACGCCAAGCACCCATCTCAATTTTAAGCGGTTGACACTCAGACCAATCGCCTTGGATCCATTCACTTGCAAACTCAGCATGTGGCCAAACAGGAATACTTCTTTCACCTTCTGCTTCGCTAACAACAAAACCGTTAGCATCCGCTAATGTCCACACTTCTTCAGACTTAACCGCACGAAAAACGAAATAGTTGAAACGCGCTTCTGGTGATTTTTCAACTGCTTCAGCAGTTTGCTTGTCATGAATTTTAAATGTCATAATCTTCTCTCAAGAAACCACCGTTGGCAGTTTCAAATAATGTTTATAATAAAGCAGCAGATTGTACGCTGCACACTAATAAATACCAATAATAAATACCAATAATAATAGTAAAAGTTAAACAAGGTGATTTTATTTAACAAATGCCAGCTTGCGCAAATAACGCGGTATCATGGTTTCATTACCCTGCAATCCGCCTTGATGTATATAAAGAATGGGGCGTTTATCTGCGCTTTCAAGTTGCGTCGCAGCATTCGCATTATCTTCGATGAATTCACGCTGCAAACATAACCAAGCCAGCGGGTCATAAAGTAAATCAAATTCAATATTGGTGGTTTGTTTTAGCTCGGACCAAATATGATAAAAAGGCAGGTAAAGTTTACCAAAATGATACTTTTTATCTGCAGAGATAATCGTTGGGTGTAATGATTCATCGGCACACAATTCAAAAAATTGCTGCTGTAAATAATCATCACCGCCAACACAAGCACAAGTCTGTACTTCAAAGGGTAAATGTTTTTGCAAAAATAGTGCCGTAGTTCCGGTACCAGAAGGCAACACAACACGAATATCAGTATACGAATTTGATTTAGCCCACGCCATAATCTCATTGGCTAGTATTTTTAACCCTGTTTCCGCATACTGACAGCGACCACCTTCAGGAATAAAAACAACATTCTGACCTTGTGCTTTTAAACCTGGTAGCACTTGTTGCTGTATATACTCAATAACAGACTCACCATTCGAGCCAGCAACGATAACATTCGCACCCTGCGCTAACGCTGCGCGATAATTACCTTGTGGATTATCAATCAAATACTGAGGTAGGAGATCAACATAATAGTGCAGCTGACATTGCTTTAATTTAGCTAATACAGATAAAGAATATAACGAATTAGCTTGCGCAGAACCGTGGCCAATTAAGATATCAACCTGTGATAAATCTTGTTGTAAGAAATGATAAAACTTTCGGGCTTTATTACCGCTAAAAGCCACATCTAATAAATCATCACGTTTAACGTAAACCTGATGACCTAAAAATTCGATGTCATCGACAGGTGTATTACGTAATTCCAAGGCTGTGTCCTCATTTATAACTTAGATTCAAGAGTTAAACAGACGCAGGCAGTGCTGCAGAAACAATAAATTGGCGACCATTAACAGCCAGCATCTCGGTATCAACATCATAGACTTGTTTAATTGAATCTACGGTTAACACTTTACTCGCAGAGCCCTGCCCAACAACGGTACCAGCATTTAATAGCAGTACTTCAGAAGCATGATTAAGAGCGAGATTAAGATCATGGATAGATGCAATGATCGTAACGCCTTGTTCTGAAAATTCTCTTAACATCTGTAGCACTTCAATTTGATGCTTTAAATCAAGCCCTGTTAATGGTTCATCCAATAAACATAAAATCGATTGTTGATTTAATAACGGTGATACTTGTACTAATGTACGGGCAATAAGCACCCGCTGCCATTCACCACCCGACAATTGATCGCAATTACGCTCAACCAGCTTGGTGATATCTAATCGAGATAATAATTGATTTATCACCCGACATGCTTCTTCATCTTCAAGGTTAATACCCAGAGGGTGTAAACCCAAAGCAACAAACTGATAAACCGGAATGGCGAAAGGTGGCGGAGATACTTGCGGTAACCAGACACGCTGGCGAGCCAACTTAGCAATAGGATAAGACGAAATAGAATGTTCAGCTAATAAGTAAGCACCTTTACATGGCTGTACATGACCAGCTAAGATGGAGAGTAATGTACTTTTACCACTGCCATTAGGCCCTAATAAAAACAAACAGCTCCCTTTATTTATCGATACATTAATATCATGTAATCGCTGCTGATAGTTAACATCGGTTAACGTTAATATTGGAGATGTCCCCATCGTATATTTTAATTTATCCATAATGATATGTAGCTATACTACTTGCTTTCGCAACAGTAAATAGATGAAAAAAGGGGCGCCTAAGCTTGCCGTGATCGCCCCTACAGGTAACTCCGCGGTTGCAAACATACTACGAGCAATTAAATCCGCAAGTAATAAAAAAGCCGCCCCCAACAATGCTGAAGCAGGTACAAGAAAACGTAATTGACTCGTCACTAATATACGTAAAATATGCGGGATCACTAACCCAATAAAACTAATTACACCCGCCATCGATACAGACACTCCGGAGAGTACAGCCACACATAAAATAAGCTGAATACGTAATTTAGGAACATCAATACCCGATTGAAAGGCACCCAGCTCACCAAACTGTAAAAGGTTCAGCGCATCAATACGGCGCATGATCCACAAAAAACTAAAACTCAAAGGAATGACGGCAATATAAATAAGTTCAGATCCATATGCTAAATTACCCATCATCCAATACAGCATTTGTCGCATGCTACTGTCATCTGAAAAATACAACAGCCAAGTCATAATGGCACCAGAAAAGATCCCGATCGCAACGCCAAGTAATAAGATCTTTGTGGTGGGTAAGTTATTCTTTGTCACTCGATAAAGTAAATACGTGACTAAGCTTGCCCCGATAAAAGCCGATAATGGTAAAATATAATGCTGTAGGCCCGCCCACTGTGGGAACAAAGTATCAAGGAAGACAATAGATAACACAGCAAACAAACTAGCAAACGATGAAATGCCGATAACGCCAGGCTCTGCTAACGAATTAGCGAGTAACACTTGCAAGATACAGCCAGCAACAGCTAACGCAGCGCCAACTAAAATTGCAGTTACAATACGTGGGAAACGTAAATCAAATAACACTTGTTGCTGTAAAGGTGATAAACCATCAAAAATATCATTAACGCTAATATTGAAACGGCCAGAGGCAAGCGAAATTAAAATAACGGCAATAAGAAAAATAAATAAAAATATCAGAGTGCTTCGACTTTTTAGTGTACTTGCACGCTGTAGCTTAAGCAGGTCGATCATAATTTAAGAAAGGATATAGAAGGATAAAATAGACAAGGTATCTCAAATAATGTCAGCGTGAAGCTTAAGCACATTTTAGATACCCTGTCAGAAGGCTGCGAATTAGATTGATTGACTTACAGCATCAATCAGCGCATGGGTATAGCCCATTTCAGCCATTAGTTGTGTAATGATATTACGTTTACGCCCCGTATTAGTGTTAGTAATAACCCAATATGGCGTATTCTCAATATGGCGAGGTTTAGTCGTACTACCAGCACTTAACAATTCACTTTCCGATTTTGCAAAGTAAATACGTTTACGGCCTTTAATATCAGTCGCACTATCAAACTCTTTCGGGTTTTCTGCATATAATACAGATAATATCTGTATAAATTTAGTCACCGAAACAGTCGTCTCTTTAAATTTCTTATTTTTAATAAGCTTATCGATACTGGCTGGCAGTGTAGAATGGCTGACAACCACAGGCTCTACAACAATCGGTGCAGATACAGGTGTCGGCTCTACTACTGCCGGTGAATTAGTTACCGTTTGCTTAGTCTCACTGTTGATGTTCTCTACAGGCTGTGGCAATACTTCAACATTTGTTAAATCTGCACAGTCACTATCAGGTACACCAAGTAAGCGACGTAAAATATCTGATGCACTTTCGCCAATATCTTTCGTTTGACTAGCAATATAACGATATAGGTCGTCTTCAAGCTCGATCATCTTCATATTTAACTAGTAAATCCTTGCTTATAAATTTAGTTTAATTATACCTTGTGAATAGATTTCTCTCTATGCTTATAGAAAAAATATTACCTCTGTGATGCATTTATCAACAATTCATACACGACAATGACGTAATTATTGCGGTAGAATCAGCCACAATAACGGAGAGATATATGTTACTTAATCACAAAATATACGGTCAGGGTGATCCTGTTATCGTTATCCATGGCTTATTTGGCAATGCAACAAACTTGGGCATGCTAATTAAACAATTAAAAACGGATCATCAAGTGATCGCAGTTGATGTTCGAAACCATGGTCTATCTATGCGTCATAATAGTATGCATTATGATGATATGGCAAATGATATTATTCAGCTGATGGATCATTTGACGATCGAACAGGCGCATCTAGTCGGTCATTCAATGGGTGGTAAGATCGCCATGCGAACAGCGCTTAATTTCCCTACCCGCGTAACCAGTTTAGCGATAGCCGATATTGCACCAGTTAATTACCCACCTCGACACGATAATGTCTTCGCAGGATTAAAAAACATTCCACTTGGCGATATTACCACACGTAGTGAAGCACAATCAAAGCTTGCCGAATATGTAGAAGAAGCAGGTGTTCAACAGTTTTTATTGAAAGGATTATATAAAAATGAGCAAGGACGATTTGATTTTCACTACGCGCTAGATACTATTATTTCTCAATACGATTCTATTTCTGACTGGCCGGAAATAAATAAACAGTATGATAAACCAGTACTATTTATTAAAGGCATGAATTCTGACTACATAACCAATGACCATAAACCAGCTATCGCTAAATATTTTCCACAAGCGAAGGCAAAACTAATACAAGGCACTGGGCACTGGTTACATGCAGAAAAACCGATGATATTTAACAAAATAATAGTCGATTTTTTATTTAGTCATTAGCCACATTGTGATATATTTGCACATTCGTACTCTAAGTAGATACTGTTACGTACTTTAGGTGAACATTGTTATGTTGTATGAATACATTGACTTAATTGAATCTGTCGGCACTAAATTGTTCTTTGTTGTGCTGTTTTTCTTAATTGGCATGGCAATTCACGACGTACTAAAAAAAGGTAACGTACCTCAGTTGGGACGT
The DNA here is from genome assembly GCF_900120065.1 of Moritella viscosa. Classification (NCBI taxonomy): domain Bacteria; kingdom Pseudomonadati; phylum Pseudomonadota; class Gammaproteobacteria; order Alteromonadales; family Moritellaceae; genus Moritella; species Moritella viscosa. The sequence goes on along the minus strand of NZ_FPLG01000102.1, from coordinate 9,713 downwards.
ATGGCTGTTTGGTTTGTACTCTGCTTTGGTATGGCTGGTTTTGTTTTTTAAGAAGTATTGATCACTGTCTGGGAAACCCAGATTTAATAATTTCATCGTATTAACTGCAATGGCGAATATAACGTGGCAAAGGAAAGTTTCGATAGAACGACGATTGACCTTTTTGCTGAAGAAAAGCGTGCTGGAAGACCCAAAACCAATCCGCTATCACGTAAAGAGCAGTTGAAACAGAATAAACGTAATCAATTAAGCCGAGATAAGGCTAATGGATTCAAACGTATTGAATTAAAGGTCGAACAAGACTTGTTTGATATGTTAAATATAAAAGCAAAAAGTGCTAATATGACGCGCAGTGAATATATACAACAATTACTGCAAACACATATAGCGCAATAAGTTTAAATTAAAACTATTAGGATAATTTAAGAATGGCTAGCGTAGGCTTATTTTTTGGTAGTGACACTGGTAACACTGAAGTAGTTGCTAAGATGATCCAGAAACAACTGGGTAAAAAACTTGTTGATGTTAAAGATATAGCAAAATCAACAACGACAGATATTAACGAGTTCAGCCTATTAATTTTAGGTATTCCAACTTGGTATTATGGCGAATCTCAATGTGATTGGGATGATTTTATGCCTTCACTAGAAGAAATTGATTTTTCTGATAAGCTAGTTGCAATCTTTGGTTGTGGTGACCAAGAAGATTACGCTGAGTACTTCCTTGATGCAATGGGCACATTACGTGACGTTGTTGAAGCAAAAGGCGGTACATTAATCGGTGAATGGTCAACTGAAGGTTATGATTTCGAAGCATCGAAAGCACTCACAGATGACAACCACTTTGTTGGTTTAGGTATTGATGAAGATCGTCAACCAGAACTAACAGCAGAACGTGTTGAAGCTTGGGTAAACCAAATCCACAGCGAAATGTGTCTTGCAGAACTAGAAGACTAATCTTTTAGTTTATACCCTAATAATTTTTAGCTGCATAATCAGCAGCTAAAAATAATGAGGGTATATCAAGTAAAGGGTAAAGTGGTGTTTTACCGTTATTTACCTTTTACTTCTACTTATCCCTTTCTCCAATACAGCCATACTAACGCGTTATTATGCGACCGCAGTTTCAGATAAACAGTACTTTTCTTTTTTACGAATATATAATGTACGTTTTATCTTCGCGACTTCCGTACCATTTGCATCTTTAATTAACACATCAAACTGTGGAAATATTTTCCTACCCGTTTTTGTTGCGTCTCTAATATCAGCTATCTGTTGAGGGCTCAGCTCGAATTCAGCCAGTAATCGTTCCTTACCGGGTGCAATGTATTCAATTTCAGCTGCTTTATCCCACACAACGTATTCTTTACCTAAAATACCCATGAACATAAGTGGATAAATCGGATCTGTCATCGAAAACATACTTCCACCATACTGAGTACGATTCGCATTCTTGTTCCACCAACGGAACTTTAGTGATACGCTACAACGTAGGTAATCCGCTGATAATTCATCAATACGAATACCAGCCCCACGAAAAGGGGGCCACATATTAAGACCTGATTGAATCACTTTTGAATATTTAAATAATTGTTGCATTACATCCCCACTAAACAACAATAGGCCGAACCAGACCAGAAGAATGCAAGATTAACACTTAATTTTTTGTATTTAAATCCCGCTTTAACAAATATGAGGTTTATTGTTTTTGCGTCTCGTCATATAATGGTTAAGAATGTAAAGAAAATATACTTTTCTCTATTTTAAAAATGAGTACGTTATGACTGATAGAAAAACCGCATTAAAAAAAGCAGGATTAAAAATAACACTGCCAAGAATCAAAATTTTAGAATTATTACAACTCCCTAGCAGTCAGCATACCAGTGCCGAAGAACTATACAAACAATTGCTCAGCAAAGGTGAGGAAATTGGGCTTGCGACAGTATATCGGGTTCTTAACCAATTTGATGACGCAGGTATTGTTACTCGCCATTATTTTGAAGGCGGTAAGTCTGTTTTTGAGCTTGCAACTCAAAACCACCATGACCACCTTGTATGCCTTGACTGTGGCCACGTAATTGAATTCCATGATGACCTGATCGAAGATCGCCAACGTGGCATTGCAGCAGAAAATGATATGACATTACAAGCCCACAGTTTATACTTGTATGGCCGTTCATTAGATGGCAAGTGTAATCATAAATAATTACGCACTAAACAGTAGATAAACAAAAAGGAGCCTATAGCTCCTTTTTTTTGCCTTTAAATAACACCAAGAAATAAATATTATTCCTTGGTGTTACGTGAGTCCTATAAAAAGACTTAGCCGCGTAAAGATACTGTACGGTTAAATACAAGTTTATCCGCTGTTGAATCTTTACTGTCTGCACAGAAGTAACCTTCACGTTCAAACTGGTATGCGCTTGCAGGTTGTGCAGCAACAAGGCCCGGTTCAACTTTAGCTGTTTTGATAACAACTAATGACTCTTCATTCAATGCTTCTTCTAATGTTTCAACACTTGCAGGATCTTCTATTTTAAATAGGCGATCATAAACACGTACTTCCGCATCAACAGCATCAGCAGCTGATACCCAATGAATAACACCTTTCGCTTTACGACCATCACTTGGGTTCTTACCTAGTGTTTCATCATCGTAAGTACAGTGAATTTCAATGATATTACCCGTATCATCTTTTACAACTGCATCGGCTCTTACAATGTATGCATTGCGTAAGCGAACTTCTTTACCTAATACTAAACGTTTATATTTCTTGTTCGCTTCTTCACGGAAATCCGCACGATCAATAAATAGTTCACGACTAAATGGTAACGTACGAGAACCCATATCTAGTTTAGGATGCGCAGGAGCAATTAATTGCTCGGTTTGATTTTCTGGATAATTAGTAATGACTAATTTAACCGGATCAAGAACCGCCATTGCACGTGGTGCTGAATCTTCAAGATCTTCACGGATACATGCTTCTAGCATCCCCATTTCGATCGTATTGATTTGTTTAGTCACACCAATACGTTTACAAAATTCACGAATTGACGCAGCTGTATAACCACGACGACGTAAACCAGCAATTGTTGGCATACGTGGATCATCCCAACCACTTACATGGTTTTCTGTCACTAATGCATTAAGCTTACGCTTAGACATCATCGTATATTCAATATTCAAACGTGAAAATTCATATTGACGTGGACGACAATCGATTGAGATATTGTCTAATACCCAATCATAAACACGACGGTTGTCTTGGAATTCTAATGTACAGATAGAGTGAGAAATACCTTCTATCGCATCAGAAATACAATGCGTGAAATCGTACATTGGATAAATGCACCATTTATCACCTGTTTGGTGATGATGTGCACGTTTAATACGATAGATAACGGGATCACGCATACACATGAACGATGACGCCATGTCAATTTTTGCACGTAGACAACATTCACCATCAGCAAAACCAGCATCACGCATTTTGTTAAATAGCGCGAGATTTTCTTCAATGCTCGTTTCACGATACGGGCTATTTTTACCCGGTTTATTTAGCGTACCACGGTATTCGCGTGTTTCTTCTGCATTCAAGAAACAAACATAAGCTTTACCCACTTGAATCAGTTCAACGGCATACTCAAATAATTTATCAAAGTAATTAGATGAGTAGCGGACTTCACCATCCCAATTAAAACCTAACCACTTTACGTCTTCTTGAATGGCATGAACGTAATCAATGTCTTCTTTTTCTGGGTTAGTATCATCAAAACGTAGATTACACTGTCCCTGGTAATCGTCAGCAATACCAAAGTTCAAACAAATAGATTTGGCATGACCAATATGCAAAAAGCCGTTCGGCTCTGGCGGAAAACGCGTATGCACATTCGTATGTTTGCCGGAATTTAAATCTTCATCAATAATCTGACGAATAAAGTTCGTTGGGCGTACTTCAGCCTGACTCATTCCTTACCTCAAACAGTAAATTTTTAATAAAATAGTGAACAATGATCTATCAAAATTGCCTCAGACACAACAACTAAATGCTAATGCAGGTCAGTTTGGCTTGTTCAAGGGTAATTAACCTTACTCTTAATACAATCACCATCACAACACTGTTTAAAACGTCACCAGCCGCAGATTTATTACCTAGACTCAGGATAACTTAATAATGGCGGAAAATAGTATGTATAAATGGTCAATTTCACCCGGCTTTACATTAATCGAATTGCTTATAACTATGGCCATCGTGGCTATTTTAGCCGGTATAGGGCTCCCTAATTACCAACACTACACGTTAAAAACACATCGTGATCAAGCCAAAATGACATTAACAACAATTAGCTTATTAGAAACCGATAATTATAGTCGGCATCACGAATATATTGAATTGCATAATTTAGCGATTGATCTTAGTAGTGAAACTTACCAATACAGCATAAAGATCACAGCAAATAATCAGTACCAAGTGATTGCGACAGCGATAGGTAATCAGCGCAGTGATAGCCACTGCCGAAAATTGAGTTTAGACCATAATTTAACGCGATTACCGAAAGTATGCTGGTAATAAAAAGAAGATATATAGAAAGTAGCCTTATCTAAATAATAAGGCTGAACTTACGATGAATTACTGTTGGTTTTCTGATTTATTTTTAATTTCAGCGTTAGCAACACTCATTGTCGTCGTTTTGTTAATTAGGTTAATCAATAGCATTGAACGCTCTAATCCATCTTTGCATTGATAAATAGCCTCAATACCTTTAAAAGCACCGTCCTGAATAATCACTTTTTCGCCTTCGGTAAATAAGGTGACTTCAATTTCAGATTTATCTCGACATTGTTGTTTTGCTTTTAGCTCTGCAACCAAATTATCAGGTACTTTGGTATAATTTGCACCGCACTTAACAAAATCAATAACCCCACGGGTAGAACGAATACTATTAAAATTAGCCGTCTGCGTATCAATTTCAACAAATAAATAATTAGGAAAAATGACCACATCTTTACATACAAGTTTATTTCGTACTTTTTTTTCCATTTTCATCGTTGGATAAAAACTTTTAATCCCTTGATTTTTAAGATTAGTTTGAGCTCTAATTTCTTCCTTTCCTTTGCAGTACAGCAAGTACCACTCATTTTTACTTTCCATCATTTAAACTTGATTATCCTAACCATGATTACAATCCAATATTACGTTAAAAAATATTAAATTAAAGTCTAAATTAGAATCAGCATTAAATGCACATATATCAACCATAAATAACCATAAATAACCATAAATAACCATAAATAACCATAAATAACCATAAGAATAACATGCAGTTAACATTGATAAGACAAATGTTGAACAAGGACTAAAATTATGTAGACTGAGCTCTTATAATTGATTTTTACACTTGTTAACAACTAGTAAAAGGGATATAAAAGAATGAATAATCTGATAATAGAGCAATTATCAGCATAAAATTATAAAAACAAATATAAAACAGGCGATATTATGAATCCTAATAATTCAGATACATTTATGGGACACCCAAAAGGTTTATTCCTTTTATTCAGTACAGAAATGATGGAACGCTTTAGTTATTACGGCATGCGTGCAATTCTTGTTCTTTTTCTGGTTTCAATAACTCAAGACCAACAAGCGGCAGCATTATTAACCGATCCGAACTACCAAGGTGGTATTCCTGGTTTAGGTTGGACCCAAGCAGATGCGCTTTCTCTTTATGGTACATACACGGGTTTAGTATACATCACCCCACTTATTGGTGGCTGGTTAGCAGATAACTTCCTAGGGAAACGTAAAAGTGTTTTAATTGGTGGCGTATTAATGGCATTAGGCCAATTCGCATTATTTGTACCAGACTCTATTTTACCATTAAGCAATACAGCTAGTCTTTATCTTGGTCTTGCATTCATTATTGCTGGTAATGGTATGTTCAAACCTAATATCTCCACGATGGTTGGTGACCTGTATGAAGAAGGCGATAATCGTCGTGATGGTGCATTTACCATCTTCTACATGGGCATTAATATTGGTGCTTTCTTATCTGGTATCATCGTTGGTGCAGTCGTTGTTTACACTGGCGATTATAAGTATGGCTTCTTAATGGCTGGTATCGCGATGGTATTAAGTGTTGTCTTACAAAAATTATTCGCTAATAAATACCTAGGCAATATTGGTATTGAAGCAGCAGCGAAGAAAGAATTGGCTGCAAACAAAGGTAAAAAACAAACTTTAACAGCCGTTGAAGTGGATCGTATTAAAGTGATCTTAATCTTGGGCCTATTTGTGATCATTTTCTGGGCTGGTTTCGAGCAAGCCGGTGGTCTAATGAACCTATATGCTAATGATTATACCGACCGTATGATCGGTAATTTCGAAGTGCCTGTTGCTTGGTTCCAATCACTAAACCCATTCTTTATTATTACCTGTGCACCTATCGTCAGTATGCTTTGGATTAAAATGGGCCCGAAAGAACCAACATCACCCGTTAAATTTGCAATGGCATTATTAATGCTGGCGATTGGTTTTGTTTTCATGATCTTTGCAACATTAGAGCAAGGTGGAGATTTAACAGTTAAAACAAGTATGTACTGGTTAATTGGTGCATATTTCTTCCATACTATGGGTGAATTGTGTCTTTCTCCAATCGGTCTATCTATGATCACCAAGTTAGCACCATTACGCTTGGCATCACTGATGATGGGCGCATGGTTTGGCTTTAACGCGATTGCAAATAAAGTTGCAGGTATGATTGGCGCACAAATCGGAGAAGCAGGTCCAATAGCTATCTTTGGCGGTATTGCAATAGCAGCTGTCATTTCATCTCTGATCCTATTTGCATCTGCACGCAAGCTGATTTACTGGATGCACGGTGCAGAAGGTCAAGTTATTACGCAAGAAGATACTACGAATCAAAAACCTGTTGCAGCAATAGCTTAACACTGAAAATCTGATTTAAAGAAATGTAAAAACAGCCTCATATGAGGCTGTTTTTTTATATCTGCGATTTTCATGATAAACTGGGTTAATCGTTAGTCGTGAGCCAAAACTTTATGAAACAATTTAATGAATTTATTCCCCTGATCGTCTTTTTCGTTATTTATAAAATGTACGATATTTATTCCGCCACAGCAGCATTAATCATAGTAACGGCATGTACATTACTCTTTAGCTGGTATAAATACCGTAAAGTTGAAAAAATGCAATTAATCACGTTTGCAATGGTGACCGTGTTTGGTGGCATTACCTTATTTACGCAAGATTCGAGTTTTATTAAATGGAAAGTAACCGTTATTTACTGCCTATTTTCAATTGTTTTATTGGTTAGCCAATATGCCTTCAAACAAAATTTACTTAAAAAGATGTTAGGTAAAGAAATGGTTTTACCTGAGTTTGTGTGGTCACGTGTGAATACAGCATGGGCAATATTCTTTCTCTCGCTTGCTGGTTTAAATCATTACATTGCGTTTAACATGTCAGAAGAGTTATGGGTTGATTTTAAAGTCTTTGGCGTACTGGGGATCATGTTAGCCTTTACGGTGTTAACAGTCATTTACCTATACCGTTATATGCCTAAAGAAAACAGCAATAATAAATAAGCTTAAGTAAGTATCAGGTATCGTATTTGATTAAAAACCTATGAATTAAATACGATGCTTCTTCTCAATCCCCCCTTTCAGATCCCTATTACTTTCCTAATACTGACAATTTGAGCCCCCGTATAATTTCGTCTATGAGCATGTGATAGTTCGCACAACTAACTACTTAGCGGTAACAACAATGTAAAATCACACTACAATTTTATTCTGAACATACAATATCATCATGACTATGAAGGAATATCAATGTTGAAAAAAATTACTCGCTTAGCACTATACGTCGCAGTTACTGCACCTTTATTTATTTTACCTCAAGCAAATGCAGAACAAGTAAAAACACTTTCTAATATAAATAATGAGCATGTACTCATCACCCCAACAGAAACGACAGCTTTTGATCTCAGCCATTCGTCAATTTCACGTGACGCATCATTAATGCCACTAAATATTAATACCGCGAATGAGCTAGAGCTTACTGCTTTACCTGGCATAGGAAAATATAAAGCTGTGCAAATAATCCAATGGCGTGAACGTAACGGGGAATTTAGAACAATAACAGACTTAGTGAGAGTCAATGGTATAGGAAAGGTAACTGTTACAAAGTTAGTGGGGAAAATTAGTGTAACAGACTTATAAACACCTCTCAGTACGATTATTAGCGATAAAAAAGCCTGAAGCATAGCATTCAGGCTTAATTCGTTAATGCTTATTAAACACTTAGTTTGATACGTTAAAGTTCAACATACGCTTTAACGGGATAAGTGCTTTAACACGAATTTCTTCATCAACGAAAATCTCATGACCTTCATCATTAACCAATGAATCTTCAATCGTTTGTAGGCCATTCATCCCCATCCAAGGACACATTGCACAACTACGACAACTCGCACCATTACCACCGGTTGGAGCCGCTATCATTTCTTTTTCAGGACACGCTTGTTGCATCTTAAAGAAGATACCTTTATCCGTAGCAACAATCAGTTTTTGTTGTGGCAGTTCTTTTGCTGCTTTAATCAATTGGCTCGTTGAACCAACCGCATCTGCAAGATCGATTACATCGGCAGGTGATTCAGGATGAACCAGAATCGCGGCGTCAGGGTTCTCTTCTTTCAAGCGTTTTAATGCAGATGCTTTAAATTCATCATGGACGATACAAGCACCCTGCCAGCGAACCATTTTAGCGCCAGTTTGCTTTTCAATCCAAGCACCCAAATGGCGATCTGGACCCCAAATTAATTTTTGACCATCACAATCAAGGTGATCAACCACATCCAATGCAATACTTGATGTTACAATCCAGTCAGCGCGTGCTTTAACGGCAGCTGACGTATTTGCATATACCACAACGGTGTGATCAGGATGTGCATCACAAAATGCTGAAAATTCTTCAACAGGACAGCCAAGGTCCAATGAACAAGTTGCATCTAATGCAGGCATAATAATACGTTTGCTTGGTGCTAAGATCTTCGCCGTTTCACCCATAAAACGAACACCAGCAATAATTAGCGTTTTAGCTGGGTGGTTATTCCCAAAGCGAGCCATTTCCAAAGAATCAGCAACACAACCGCCAGTCTCTTCTGCAAGTGCTTGAATTTCAGGATCGGTATAATAGTGTGCAATTAATACTGCATCTTTTTCTTTTAAAAGCAGTTTAATGCGGGCTTTATAGTCCAGTTTTTCTTGTGCCGATAACGGAACTGGTTTTTTTGGGAATGGGTATTCCATTTCTACTACATTGGGGATCATAGCTAATTACTCAGAGCTCAAAAAATATATCTTCGGGCATTATACATGGCATTGTCATGAAAACGTAATTTAGCGTGATTTTTTTTCGGCGAATACAAAAAAGCCTCGCTATTAGCGAGGCTTTTTTGTTTTATTCTTGGTGCTACTTTTCTCTATTCTAACGAAAATAAGTAGTGATAAAGTGGTGGGCTGTGAAGGATTTGAACCTTCGACCAATTGATTAAAAGTCAACTGCTCTACCAACTGAGCTAACAGCCCTTTTACTTTATTTCTTCTATCAAGGATTCCTTAAATAGAAGTCTTGTAGATTATGTTCTAATGACATAACACCACAAATAAGTGGTTGCGGGAGCCGGATTT
>NZ_FPLG01000103.1:0-18651 GCF_900120065.1 Moritella viscosa | reverse complement strand
ATTTTAAACGGGGTTTAACATAAATAACTTAGCTTAAACAGCTTAAAAGAAACGAGCCAATAGACGCGACACTAGCTGCATCAGGAAGTGCGGATAACAATGTGGAAACAACAAGCTTACTTGGATTGCCAGACATAAATTGATTTTCAACAGCATCCACAACTTCGAATGCATCTTTTTGCTTAGATGAATCTACAAGACGTGTAATTTCATTTCGAAGAGCCAGAATATGCTCAACAATAGATGAATCCATGTTTACAGTATTAGTCGAGTTATCTACGGAATGGTTATTAACTCGAGCATTATGACCTGAAATATTATAAGTGATTTTCTCAATTGTGTTATTGGTTTCTGGAGGCTCTTTGGAAACTAACTCGACCTTTTTTGACTCAAGCCATTCTCGCCCACGAAAAGTGATTCTAGGCTCTAAGAAACAATCACCGATGTCTGAACATGCATTCATACCACTTACTAATTTATGGTTAATCATCTCTTTAAAAGTAACAATATCAATTTCCGATGATTCATTAATTGATTCCACATTCGGATTTTCAATTAAATACTCAAGTATTAGTTTATGCGCTTCCATATTTTCCTTTAATCCTTATTGAAATGTCTTAGAGATTACAATAAAGATACCACTCGGATTAAGTGTTGTCAAATCAATGGTTTAAGCAGGTGTTACGTTTGTTTAATTCATTTTAAGCAAACAAATTCAACATCCGCACAAGCTATTTTATACTTTTCAATACTTGAATGACATAACTGACTATATTTATAAAATAGCCTAATTGGAGGCTTTTTCGATCTAGGGATAAAATCGTCAATACACGGCCTTTCAACATAAATACTATAATGCGCAGTCTCATTTCACTACTCAGGAAAAAAGTACTCTCTAACGCTTATTTCCCCCCCTTTAAAACCAATTTTAACCCGTCAGTCTGGATAGATCATTTTGCACTGTTATGATGAATCTAACTTTCACGTTAGTTTTGATTGAAAAGCTTGTTTCTAATGCTTTTGTAATATGGGATACAGTTGCTACAGGGGCAGAATCGAGTTAGCCGTTCCCTCCTAGCTCATACTTGGACAGAAACGGCTTAGAGCTTGAGCTTTAAGCGGGACAGTTCAGATTACTGAAAGTATGGTGAAGCTGAGATTAACGCCGCACTAAGCGGACTAAAACAGTGGGTTATAATGTGTAGCGAAGCGAAACCTAACCAACTGTTTTTTGTCCTTGTTTAACAGCTTGTTATACGTTTGATCACAATACTATTTATTTAATTCTTTAGCTATATTAGAAGGTATCCACTGTACTTCTGTATAAGGAATATTCCTTAACTGACTTGGCACTCCACCATTAGTATTAGGAAAGCGAGAAACTACAATTTTAAGCCCTTTAGACATTGCAAGAACTACTTCTCTATTAATCCAAGGACTATTGTGGTTATTATTTCCTATAACAAAAAAGGCTGAATCGCAGCCAGACATAACTTCTTTAATTTCTTTATCTATAGCCGTGTCACCATATGCTGAAACATCATTTTCGACAAAAAGGAAATTACCTCTTACTGGACCTCCATATGATTGTGTAAAACTTTTAATACTACGACTGATTTCTCGGTCATTAAAATTGTAAGAAACAAAGATTCGATTTGCCACTTTATACTCCTTTATGTAATTGAAAAACTCTAAACGAATAGCATTTGATAATTGGTGTATGGTTTGTGATTTTATACATTTTTTCTCGCAGACCATTGTGTATGCTCGCGTGAAAAAGCAGATTCGCTACTCACTACGAAATTAGATAATTCTTTGTCTGAAGCAACTGATTCAGCTTCACCTTTTATTAACACAATCTCATGTGCTGCGAGTGAATATGATGAGTTTAACTCATTGTGTTTTTTAGCTTGAAGCCAAGTTAATATAGCGCTTGCTCCAGTGGCAACTACTTCAATGGGTAATGATAGTGATGGGTCGGTAATACGCCATAATAAAAGTGCAATTGCCATTGCATGTAAAATCACTGAAACAACAAACCATTGCTTTGCTCTGCGTTTATTAAATAAAGATTTTTTTGCATACCAATCACCTTGGTTTTTTACTCTTTCGTCTTTATAAATATTTAACCTTTCTTCAAAAGGTAAGCTACGAATATTGGTCATTTGAATTGAAATAGCGTCGCCATTAGTTTTATCTGACTGCAAATGAGCAGATAAAGAGCGGTTTTGGTCAAGTATAGATTTTAAGTCTAAAAAAAACTCTTTTCTAATTTGCTCATCTGAGACATCATTATCATAAGGCTCAGCTTTCATCACCCAACGCCAAGTTCTTGTTTTAACGGATTCAGCAACAGCTCTTCCGTTGTACCAAGTATCCTCTGGCTTTTGAACTTTAAGCCAAATCAATATACATAAAGTAATCGAGAATAATGATGCTGATGCCAGAGCGCCAATCAAATTAGTTGGATAATAAAATGAAATTAAAGCAGCTATTACCAATAAAAAAAGATAACTTTTAAGAGCAAAGTAATAACTAGACTGTGCGGTTAAAGAAGCATGATCCGCAGCTTGAAATAACGCAGGTAGACTCTCGTCACATAGTTTACTTTTGGACACTATTTATACCCTAAGTTTGTATATATATGTTCGAGGTAATGATAATTGTCATTATCGTTATGCATGCTGTAGTTTTCGATAGCATGTGCAACTATTTTTGGTGAAAAAGGTACGAAAATAGCTCCTATATCACGAATTATTGGAGGACATTTTTCCTTAACCATATAGCGCGAACCATCTAAATTTACACCTATTACTGTGCAACCTTTTTCAATTGCAACTTCAGCTTCCCATCGCACATATTTATACCTACTCTTTGTATCATTACCAATAAGCATTACATACTTTCCAGCCATATTTATTCGTTCACGGCACTTTCTTTTAATGTATGCTTCATTTTGTGAATTTAATGCAGTATTTAACTGGCAATCTGCAAAGTTAAAATCAATATTATTATTTGCTTTCCATGCTTGCATTAGTCTGTAGTTATGAATATCTGTACTACTAAAGCCTACAAATGTTCTTGCTAACCCCATTACTTACTCCATAGGTGAATTGATAGTCGAAATCTGAAACGTATAACGTTTTAGATAAGCAGCTAATTTAGGCTGCAAAAAAAAGAACCTTCTGAGAGGTTCAATACAGAATTAGTCTGCTTCATCTATCTTGTTGGACATCCGCCCACCATGTGGAAATGCCTTCCATGTTACGAGACTAAAACATTTATTAATATCGCTCAACCATAACACTTAAGGCGTTGAGATATCTATATTAAAATCACATTTTATGAAATTCAGGCAGCACAATGCCAAACGTTCTGAAAACGTTATATATGACTTTGTTTCATCAACTTAATTTTTCTGACTTAACCTCCATACTATTACAGCCACAAACAGGGCAAATCAATTCTACTCCAAGCATTTTTAGTACTGCTTGCCAATCTGGTTTACTGGGCGCTTTATAAGCCGATTGTCCTAAATTCTTTCTCGCTATATTGAGATTTGTTTGCGCACCTGGATGATATAACCCGTAATATCGTACCGTTGGTTTACCTGGTAACGGCATATGCGTTAATATTTTTTGTTCAAATTGATCAACTTTGAAATTAATTCTCTCTGCTCTTCCGCTTTGGTGTGAATGGTATTTAAGTTTAACAATTTCATTTTTAACGGCTAAGATCTGGCTATTATGTAAAGGCCCGCCTCGCATATAACGGGCAAGATATTTAGCAACTCCTAATCCATGCTTATACGGCTTACAAGCAAAAACTTGCCATTTGACCCGGCTAAGTTTATTTGCCATGTGAACCCAATATGATGCATCTTTATCTCCTGAATAACACAACTGTTCACTCTTTATCGCTTGCTTAATTGCAGCTAAAAATTTTCCTCGGAATAATCGTTTTACTACTTCAGCCGGAAATAATCCCTTCCGCTTCGGGTTACACCACTCTCCAGCTTTGTTTAAACCTCCATGTGATATTAAGCAATGGATGTGCGGATGTTCACTTAAATTTCGCCCCCAAGTATGCAACGCTAATATGCAACCAACTTTGGCTTTGAGGTGTTTATCATCATCGGTTAATTGTTTTAGCGTTTGACTGACAGCTCTAAATAACGCGTCTTGAAACCAGCTACGATTAAAGCGCCATAAAGGCAGTAACTCATGTGGGAATGTGAAGATCCAATGATGATGTTGAGTATTAAGAAGACGAGCTGACCAGTCATTTAACCATTGCTCTTTAACGACATGTTGGCACTGTGGGCAGCCTCGATGACGACAGGAGTTGTAGTGGACGCCGCAAAAATGGCCTTGAGAACAATGCTGACTGTGAGCCCCCATTTTTGCTGTCCGGCAGTCACGAATTGCGCTGAATGCTTTGTGCTGATACAGCGGAAAGCCAATATTTAATTGGCTTAAACTATACTCTTGGAAGATACGCTGAACGGTCCATTTTTACATAGCCATAAAGATAGTTTACCACTGGTTATTTAACCAGTTCTATCTAAAGTCATTGCTGAAATCTAGCGTTCCCCGGGCTCTGCCCGGCATGTTCAACAGTGTATTTTACGGAATTCTGTATAACACCTAAAAAATCAATAGCGTTAAATGATTGAAAAATCAATTGTTCTTGAATAACAATTGATTAGACCATATTTAGCATTGAGTTTGTATTCCCTCTTATTTGGATATACAGAATGCTGTTATTTATATAGGTCCGTATAAATAATGACGGAATACATAAAAATAGATTAATCAATAGCTTAACATACACTGTGTTTACAAAGAAAGCCAATCTCGATCTGTTGAAGTAACCAAAGATTTATTTAATAGAATCCATAACAAAATATATGGCAAATTAATGTGAGGATATTGAGTATGAGCAACTGCTCTAACACACTTTGGGGCAAATTCAGCTTAGCATTATTGCACTAGCCAGATCTGGGCAATGCGAAGTAGCGGTGAAATAATAAATAAGGCTTCTAATATCAATTTAGAAGCCTACTTTTCGTAAGTAAATTCCTAGGTCTATAACTTAGGTCATAGCCCTACCGTATGATTTAAAACAATGTGTAATTACGCTTGAGCTGTTGTCATGCCTTCAGCTTCTTTACTCTTCTCAAGCATCTTACGAATAACAAATGATGCCAGGAATGCGACAAATACCATCACTACAGCTAAACCTGTTAATAGGCTAAAGTAGTCACCGTAAACTGTTTTTACCACTTCTTGCGTGATCTCTTGACCCTTTTCCATCGCAATTGAAGTAGAGAATACAGCGCCAACAATTCCACTCATGGCAATTGCCACAGAGAAAAGGCTTACCGAGAAGTTTTCAATGTGTTTCGGTGCGACAGACAAAATAAATGCTACAACCATACTACCTACAATGACTTCAGCAAATGCCTGGAAGAAGTGAATAGCCATGAATACTTCAGGACGAATAATCACATCTTCTCCAACATTCAGTACAGCCATGGTAAGGATACCAAACGCAATCGCAGTTAGAATGAATGAGAAACCAACCTTCGTTGCGGTCGTGAAGTTAATATTACGTTTCTCAAGCGCCGAGAATACGTACGCAATCACTGGACCGCCAACAATACACCAGAGTGGATTCATCGCCATTGCCGCTTCAGGTGCAATTGGAATGAAACCAAACAGATCACCACGCATGGTATTAATTGTTACCATCGTCATTGATGTCATCATTTGGCCGTAATAAACAAAGAACGCCGTTGTTAATGCAGTCATGATAAGAATAGTACCCATTTTCAAAGCATCAGCACGTTCAGCTTTAAGCATCAATGAGATGAAATAAAGGATCGCAGCGGCACCAATTGCATAAACAACGTTTTGGCCGATATCCATGTTCGAGAACATGAAAAATACTAAACCAATCATACCTAACGAGATCGCAATAAATGCAATCCAATTTTTTGTGCTTACCGGCGTTTGGTCAATCTCTGCGCCAACGGTTAATAATGGTTTGCGTGAAACAATTAAGATAACAAAAGCAACTGCGGCCATCGTTGCTGACAACATGAAACTGCCATTAAAACCAACCATAAGAACTAGCATTGGGAATAAATATTGTCCTAAAAATGCACCGATATTATTCACAGAGTAATTAACAGGGTAACCGTTTTCAAAGTCTTCTTGGCTTGAAAATGTACGTTTGTACAAACTTGGGTATGAAGGTGACATCAAGCCACGCGCATAACTTGCTAGCGCAATACCAACTAGGCTCAGTGGAACATTTCCTGCTGATGCACCTAAAACAAGTAAGGTATAACCAACAGCAAAGCCAAGATAAGCAATCGTTAATGAACGATAAGCACCCAAGAACTTATCCGCAATAAAGCCACCAGCAATCGCAAATAGGGGGCCGATAGAAGAAAAAGCACCAACAACCATCATGGTGTCAGCCTCGCTATACCCAAGGTCTTCTAAGAAAAACCGGGTTAAAATAACCATTACGCCGTAGAAAGATAAGCCAAACAGCATTTGGCAACACATCATAGATTTATTCAATCGATTCCACATAACTTAATCTCTTATAGTATGGATAAGTAAAAAAGGTAAACACGACCAAATATTAACACTTAAGGAGTAACTGGTTGGAGGTGGAGATCTCATAAGTAAACACATAAACATTATATTTACCTACAATCAGCCCGATAGAGCGAAATCTATATAATGAATTAGTATGAAAGTGAAGATTGTTATACTAAAACCATACGTAACTGTGGGCTATAGTACCTAATCACCAAATAAGATGTATAAAACCAATAAATTAACAAAAAAATAACCAATCAGTTATAATCAAGACTTGCGGTATAAATAGGCACGATATGACATCTCGACTAAAAACAGATCAAGGGTTTACCCTTATTGAACTCACTATCACTATTATCATTTTGGCGACTATGGCTGTAATTGCGATCCCAAAATTCTTAGATTTCCGTGAAGGTGCAGAAATAAGCCGTGTTAAAGCCGTGGCAGCCGCTTACCAAGAAGCGGTTAACTTTGTACAAATTCGCTACCAAATTTTAGGTTTAAGCTCACATATGGCAAATATTTCGGGGTACGCTGATGGTACTATCGATGTTAACCCAAACGGATTCCCACTCGGCATAGATAAAGGCAATAATAGTGGTGTTATAACAAACCCTGAAAATATAGGCAAAGGTAAACAAGGTTGTGTGTCATTATGGAATATCTTATTGTTAGATCAGCCATCAGTATCGCTAATTAAAGATGATGGTTCAGATTTTACCGCTTATCGTCACAAAGCTAGCGGCGGAATAACTCAAAGCCAATGCAGCTATATTTTGAGAACACTCGGTGATACGACGAATAAACCTAAAGATGCTAAAATGTTGATTAATTATGACTCAGAAACCGGACGTGTCATTGCTATTTTTAGGGATTAATTATATTCATAACGGATGACGGTACACTACCTTTTATATGTACTTTACTGCTACTCGTCAATTGTAATACAAATGTTGTCAATACCGCACTTGGCACATTAAAACAGGAATGTATTGCTCAAACACGTCTTAATACTGAAAGCTCACCTATCTCATAGATTTAATTATCGTGTCTTTACGATTTAAAAATAATTTAGACTAAGTATATATACCACTAAATAATCCCCTACCAGTTCATAACAATTCTTCTTCGATGACCTGCTGCACATTTTGTAAATAATCCGATAATAGCCCCTAGAGTAGCCGTTACAATTTTCGGTAAACATGTCTGCAAACATAAAATTAATACATAAATTCATTATTGTAGTCATCATTAAAGTCTCATGTGAAAAAAAATAATAAAAAATGAACTTTAAATGGTAATGGTAATAATTATCAGTATCATATATACATGGGTCACACATTAAAACAAATATCTAACATTAAAGTAGAGTTAATTCGAAACATGAAACAAATAAATATTGTATTTAACGTAGTGATTAACACTGAAGAACAGTTCTCTATTTGGCCTAATTACAAAGCATTACCTAGTGGTTGGAAAAAAACAGGTTTTGAAGGTAGTAAAGAAAACTGTCTAGAAGAAATAAATAATGCGTGGTCCGATATGCGTCCCGCATCATTGAAAAACGCACAAAAATAATATCACGACCAGAAATCAGTATTAACATAGGATGTAGTATGCTCAAATCTAAACTATCTAAAGCTATTAGCTTGTCATTAAAACCGCAATATCTAGTGATGACTCTTCTCGCAACCTCAACGTCTGTTTTTTCATCGGAACAAGATGTAAATAAAGACGTAACAGAAGACGAACAGGTTACGAGAGTAGTCGGAATTAAACAGACTTTAACCAGTAATATAGCCCAATCGACCATGCGTTCAGAAGCAGACTTGTCTACTGTTCCCCGCTCAGTACAAGTAATTAACTCAGAGGTGATCGAACAACAAGCAGCTTCGAACCTGAGTGATGTGGTGCAAAACGTCAGTAACGTGACAGAGCACAACAACTTTGGTGGCACACGCGATTTATTCAAAATCCGTGGTTTTGAAGCCAATGTTTATGAAGATGGCACTCGAGTTTACGGACTAGCTCAAGACAAAGCTGTGATTGAAGACCTCGAATCTGTTGAAGTGGTAAAAGGCCCTGAATCAGTTCTATATGGAAATATGAGCCCTGGTGGCTTGATTAATTTAATCAGTAAACGTCCAACACCAATCTCGAAAAATCAAGTTAAAGCAACAATGGATGAGCACGGAAAGCAACGACTTAGTGTTGATTTTACTGGTGCAGCCAATGATAATGGCACCCTGCTTTATCGTCTTGTCGGTGTATTTGACGATTCTGAAAGCTGGCGTGATGCTTCTGACAGCAAACAAGTCTTTATTGCACCAAGCCTTAGCTGGCTAGTCACAGACGATACGACACTCACATTCTCTTATAAGTATAATAAAGAAGAACTTCCTTTCGATCGAGGTACACTGGCTGTTCGTAACAGTACAAATACTGGTTGGGAATTCCTAGATATTGGTAATAAACGTCTGGGCACTGATTTTTCTCGCCAAGAACGTGAAGTCCATAAGTTTGGTTTCGACATTGATCATACCATCAATGACTATTGGTCTATGCGCTTTAAAGCACGTAATTATGAGCGAAAAGCATCAGCAGAACGTGTACATTTTTATGCATCATCAAATGCAGCCATAAAGATGTTTAAACCACGTCGTGCACCATTTGCAGTTCCACTTTATCACGAAGATAAAAATAATCATGCTTTTGATGGCAATATTAACCGCTATATTAACGGTAGTGAACAATCCAGTAATACTCAATTATACTCTTGGGAGAATAACATTGAATTTAACACGGGTTCAGTCGAACATCGTGCAATCATAGGGGCTGATTACACTCACTACAAAGAAGAAGAACTACAGTCTGCTTCAGCGAGCTGGAGTAAAGTAGACCTTGCACCCTACGCGGCATATGCACTCCGAACACCTAATACGCATAGTGGAAGATATAATTATTATACCGATGATCCTTCTCAAGCAGCACATCCCCGCGATATGTATAACATTAAAGAAGTTAATCAGGAGCTAACAGAATATAGCGTCTTTGCCCAAGATTTA
The DNA here is from genome assembly GCF_900120065.1 of Moritella viscosa. Lineage (NCBI taxonomy): Bacteria > Pseudomonadati > Pseudomonadota > Gammaproteobacteria > Alteromonadales > Moritellaceae > Moritella > Moritella viscosa. Next base: position 8,969 of record NZ_FPLG01000103.1, on the reverse strand, counting down.
ATTAAATACGACGACTGGAGTTTCGTACTTGGTGCTCGCTATGACGTATTTGAAGCCGAGAATGCGGTAACTTGGGATAAAACCTTCATGGCAAAAGCGACGGCAATTGGTTTTCCACAAAAGAATACCTCATCAAAAAGTCCTAAAGAGGAAAACATTAGTGTACAAGCGGGTGCTTTGTATAAAGTAAACAACCAATTATCCTTGTTTGCTAACTTTACTGACTCTTACCTGCCGAATCAAAAATTTGACGGTGTTAAAAATGAATGGGTTAAAGCTCAAAACGGCAGACAGTTTGAAATCGGTCATAAATTATCACTATTAGGACACAGACTAAACTTGACGACTTCTGTTTTCCATACTGACCTAAAAAATGTAGCTTACTCAAATCAAGATAAAAGCGTCGATGTATACAAACAGACAGTCCAAGGTTTAGAAATTGATGGTGATTACGCGATCACAGATAATCTAACAGCCCTATTCTCATATGGCTTTACTGATATTCAGTTCGTAGACGCTCCGGATAATGTAAATAAACCTGTAAACGTGCCTAAAAATAATGCAAGTCTTTGGTTAACATATCAAGCTAGTCATGAATGGGGCGTTGGCAGTGGTGTTCGTTATGTTGATGATCGTGCAGGTAACCGCCGTAAAGATTATGACTATACTCTAGATGCTTACACGTTAATCGATGCCGCTGTTTGGTATGCACCAGACTTTGCTGATAATGACCTTAAACTTCAATTAAATGTGAAAAACTTATTTGATAAGGACTATTACACAGCAGGCTCAGATTCGACACAAAACGCAGTGTACTTAGGTTCACCAAGAACAATTTCATTGAGTGCAGCATATAATTTTTAATATTGTATGAGTATGAATGATTAAGACAGAGGGACTCATTGAGTCCCTCTTTTAGCTTCATACGATTGATTTTAAGATTATTTAAAAAGTGGGGTTGGCGTTACGCCTAATCCCTGCCATTCAAAACAATATCTATCTGGCGACTGGCGTTTAATCTTCTTCACAAAATGAGGTTTCGGAGTACCAACAGCAATAGCAGCCACGACCTGATCATCAGGTTTCATGCCGAACATTGGTTTAGTGTTGTCATTAGCCAAAAATGTATACCAAAGACCACCATAACCCATTAAATGCAGACCATTCATAATATTTTGAGCAGCGGCTCCGACGCACAAACGTTGGTCCCACAATGATACTTTATGCTCAGGATCAAGATCCGTTACCACCATAATCATCATAGGGACTGCAGCAATATCTCTTGCAGAACGGTACGCTTTATCTTTTAGCTCACCATTATCACTTTGACGTTTGTATAACTCCAACGTCAAATCACCTAGTCTTTGCATGTTATCACCACGGGCAACAATAAAACGCCAAGGTTTCACATTACCGTGATCTGGTGTTGTCATCACTAAGTCAAACAAATTCCGAAGCTCTTCTTCAGATGGCGCAGGATGACCTAACTTAGATAAGCTATATGAACGGCGATCAAGCAACGATTCCAATGGATTCATTATTAAATTCCTTCTCTTTTTTATCATATGTATTTTCAGCTGACAGCCAATGACTAACAGATTGACATTGTATCTGAGTACCCTGCTCTAATATTAATACTTGATGGCATAGTGCTTGAAGTAAGGTTAAATCATGGGTAATCAATACTAGGCTGATTTGGCGTTTTTCCTGAATCGACTTCAGTAACGTGATCATTCGGTATCTATTTTCCTGATCTAACGCTGTCGTGGGCTCGTCTAAAATTAATAACTTAGGTGACAGAATTAAGGATCTCGCGATCATAATACGCTGACGTTGTCCGCCTGATAATTGATGTGGATAACGGTTTAAAAACGCTGTAGGTAAACCCACATCAGCCATGATCGTATCGAGTCGAGATAATAGGTTTTCTGTTTGTAATTGAGCCAAACACCCTTCTGTGAGTGTTTGGGCAATCGTTAGCCTAGGGTTTAAGCTAGAGGCGGTATCTTGAAATACGAATTGTATTTTATGCCGATGGAGTCGTAACATTCGACGTTTTTCATTAAGCCAATCATGACCATCAAAATAAATTGAGCCTGTCGCAGGAATAAGTCTTAGTAGCGCTTTTGCTAACGTGGACTTTCCTGAACCACTCTGACCTATGATTCCAATACTTTCGCCTTCATTCAACGAAAAATTAATATTATCCAATAACCTCTGCGGTGCTCTCCACCAGCCTGTAGACTTAACATCAACAGTTAAGTTATTTACATTAAGCAAGGTTCGCTTACTCGGAGAAATAGGGGGATCAAAATGCATAGGTCTCAGCAAGGCTTGCGTATATTCATGCTTAGGCGTGTTGAATAAAAGTAAGGCTTGGTTATGCTCGATCACCTTACCATGTTGTAATACCATCACTTGATCTGCAACTTGTCTTACCATGTGTAAATCATGCGAGATGAGAACGATAGCCATGCCTGTTCGAGCTTGGATCTGCTTTAGCAACAGCAAAATTTGCTGACGCACCTCGGGATCAAGTGCCGTCGACGGCTCATCTGCAACAAGTAACGTAGGATTATTCACAATCGCCAGCGCAATAAGCAGTCTTTGCCTCTGCCCTCCTGACAATTGATGTGGGTAACGTGTTTTTAAGTCTGAAGTTAAACCGACTTGTTCAAGCAAATCATCAATACGTTGATTTAATAACGCAGTATTACCCGCTCTAAATGACGTACCCGATTTATGATGTAATGCAATTGCTCGTTTAAGCAGCCACTCGACACGTTTCACTGGATTGAGTGCCGATAAGGGTTCTTGCGACACCATTCCAATCAGCTTTCCTCTCACCTTCTGCCACTGCAGTTCAGAAAAAGTGCGGCTATTATGTCCATTAATATTAACAGATCCACTCGCCGCCCCCACTTTAGGTTCAATACCAAGTAATAACTTGGCTAATAGGGTTTTTCCAGCACCACTTTCGCCAACCACAGCTAAAGTTTGTCCTTTATCAACTTGAAAACTAATGTTATCTAGCAGCTTAGCTTTTCCAATAGAATAACTTAGTCCTTCAACCTTCAGCATGATATTTATCCTTATAAGGGCTCAACCATTCTTGTATTGCTTCACTCATCAGCACGACTAATGTCACAATGAGTAAAATAGCACCACAGCCTGTTAATCCTAACCAAGGGGCATGCAAATTGTTTTTACCTTGCGAAATCAATTCCCCCAAAGAAGGGTAACCGACAGGTAATCCGAACCCCAGAAAATCTAACGTAATTAGCGAGCCTAAAGCCCCAGAAAATACAAACGGTAAACTACTTAATGTAGCAATAAGTGCATTTGGCATAATGTGTCGCCAAATTACCCGCCAATCAGGAACACCAACAATAAGCGCAGACTGGATATATTCCAACTGACGTGTTCTTAATACCTCAGCTCGCACTAACTGCGCTAAATAATGCCAACCAAACAAGGCTAGAATCATACTTAAGGTAAAGAAACTCGGCTGAATAAGACTTGATACAATCATCACAACAAACATCACGGGAACCGACCCCCAAATTTCGCTAACACGCTGACCAAACAGATCTGTTAACCCACCCAAATACCCTTGCAACGTACCTGCAACTAACGCTAACAACGCAATATTAATGGTAATAAAGAAGGAGAAACCAAGGCTAATACGTATGCCATAAAGAAGCCGAGCAAAAACATCCCGCCCCTGATCATCCAACCCTAACCAGTTTTCGGATGTTGGAGGTGACGGATAACTCAGCTCATAATTGATAGTACTGTAGCTGTAATGTACAAACGACCATAACGCCCAGCCTTGCTTTGCAATCTGTTCACTCAAAAAAGGATCGGTATAATCTGCTTCTGAATCAAAATCGCCACCAAACTGAGTTTCGGGGTAACTGACTAGAATAGGAAAAAATAATTCGCCCTTATAACTAATAAGTAGCGGTTTATCATTCGCGATTAATTCTGCAAATAGGCTAACAAAGAACAATATAAAAAAAACAATCGCAGCATATTTACCTCGTTTTAGTGTACTCAATCGACGACTGCTCTTCTTTGAATTATCAGGCAAATTTAAATCATCCTGGCCAACATCCATCATCCGTTCACCTCGGAAAAATCAACGCGAGGATCAACCCAACGATATATCAAATCACCAACCAAATTCAAAACAAGACCCAGTAACGAATAACAATATAGAATACCTAATACCACTGGGTAATCTCGTTCCAATAGCGCCTCAAAACCTAATAATGCAACACCATCTAATGAAAATACGATTTCAACGAGCAAGGTGCCACCAATAAAAATTGACAGTAAGTCTGAAGGTAAGCGAGCTACGATCACTAACATACTATTCGGTAATACATGATTGAAGATTGCGCTTGTCCGACTTTCCCCCATGCAAATAGCCGTATCTAAATAAGGTTGAGCCATTTGGTCAATAATAGAATTACGTGTTAAGACAGTTAGCGAAGCCAATCCACTGGCAACACAGGCTGCAACAGGTAAACATAAATGCCAAAAGTAATCGAGGAGCTGCCCTGTAACGGATAAATCAGCATGATTTGCAGAAACCAGTCCCCGCAGCGGAAACCAGCTAAAAACACCACCAGCAAATAAAATCAATAACATAATAGCGATAATAAAAGTCGGCACTGCATAAGCGATAAACAGCAGTAAGCTTGATGTCGAATCAAACATACCACCTTGTTTATTCGCCTTCATCACCCCTAATGGTATTGCGATTAAATAGGTTAGGAACAAAGTCCAAAACCCCAAGGATAAAGAGACTGGCAGCTTCGAAAAAATTAATTCCGTAACAGGACGCTTACTAAAATAACTGTTCCCTAAATCGAATGATAAATAACGACTGAGCGTTTCAGTATAGCGTTGCCATATAGGCTTATCAAAACCATATTCTCGCGCAATTTTGTCTCGCAACTGGTCATCAATAAGCTGACCATTAGTTATTTGGTCAGTCTCATCGAAAAGCGCATTTGCCGAACTATCAATACCTTGCTGCTTGGCTAAGGCAGCCTCTATAGGCCCTCCAGGCAACCACTGAAGCAAGAAAAAATTTAACGAGATAATAATAAACAGCGTCGGAAATACTAACAGCAAACGACGAATAAAATAAAGATTAAGCATATTACTTCGAGCGCTCGTCCCACCAGAATTCAACTTCATAACCATATTTTGGTGCTTGTAACGGTTTTTCAATATAGTTCTGATAAGCAACTAACTGAAAGTTACGCGCCCACAATGGTAAATAGTAATAATTCCATTTCAACACCCGATCTAATGCGCGTCCGTATGCCTGCGTATCCACATAACGGTCTGACTGAACAAGTCCTTCGACAAGGTTATCAATAGCAGGATCTTGAATTCCACTGATATTATAGCTTGAAGCAACACCCGCAAATTCAGATTTAAGTGATGAACGTAACTCAGTATTTGGCGGAATTCGAACTTTATATTGACTTGGGGTCATATCAAACTTACGTTGCATTAATAATTTGTAATATTCAGTACCTGTTTTGATTGTTATGTTTGAACTAATACCCAATTTTTTCAGTGTTTGAATATAAGCGCCAATCGCAGGTTTCATGGTTGGCGATGGTAATAAGAAGTTAATTGTCATCACCTCGCCCGTCACACTATGGACCAACTTATTATTTTTAACTTTCCAACCGGCCTCTTTTAATAAGGCTTGTGCTGTTAATAAATTCTTACGGTTACGACCTGAACCATCTGTGCTTGGTAGTGTAAATTCACTTGATAATACCTGTTCCGGTAATTGCGCAGACAAGGGGGTTAATATCGCTTTTTCCTGTGCAGTGGGTAATCCCTCTGCAGCCAAGAAACTATTATTAAACAGGCTTGTAGCTCGAGTATATTGATTATTAAATGCTTTTTTATTTAACCACTCAAAATCAAACGCAGTAACCAAGGCTTCTCGCGTTCTACGGTCAGCAAATTTAGCTTGTCTTAAATTAAATACCATCGCTGTAACAAAAGAAGGTGCGTCGTAATTAATCTTGTCTTTAACAACCGTCCCAGAGTTAAACACGTCACCTTGATATAACTTATTCCAGCGTAATAAATTCGTTTCAGCAATATAATTTACATCGTTGGTTTTAAGCGCTTGCACTGCTGCATTACGATCGCGGAAATACTCGACTTTGATATTCTTAAAGTTATATTTCCCCTTATTGACAGGTAAGTTTTTACCCCAATAATCATCTCTCAATTCATACACAATCCCACGACCAGGATCCACAGAGGTTACTTTATAAGGGCCAGAACCAATGGGTATATCAAGCGATGGCTGCGTAAAGTCTTTATGTTGCCAGATATGCTTTGGTAATACAGGTAAGTTACCCGAGTTTAAGATTTGTAAACGGCTACCATCACCACCAAAATTAATTTTTATCGTTAAAGGGTCAATAACTTCTACCGACTTAACCATTTTAAAACGTGATTTAATATTACTTAAACCACTTTCACGATACAGATTTAGCGAGTGCGCAACATCTTCAGCAGTAACAGGATAACCGTCGCTAAACTTTGCTTCTTTTCTTAAAAAGTAAATAACTGAAGAATAATCATCAGCAATTGTCATCTTTTCAGCTAACCAGCCATAACGCGTTTTAATCTCATCTTTATCGTGACCACGAACAGTTAAGCGATCATAAAGCCAGAATAATCCTCTCGGCTTTTTACCTAAATCGATAAATTGATGTAAAGAATCAAAGCTTCCCATTTCAGCCATCACCAACTCACCTTGTTTAGGCGCATTAGGATTCGCGTAATCAAAATTGCTAAAGTTTTCGGTATACTTTGGTTCACCATACAAGCTGATACCATGACTGGTATATTCGGCCAACACAGGGTGACTAAATGTTGCGATTAAAACTAACGAGCCCCCTAATAACCGACGAATAGATTGTTGTATGTCCATTAGCTAGCTTGCTCCATAGTTAGTTCATTCACATCATTTTTAACGAGGGATAGTTGCCCTGCATCAACACGGTATAATTTATCTGCAAGGTGGAAGTAATGATCGTCATGTGTAATGGCGATAATCGTTTTACCGCGCGCTTTAAGCTCTGGCAGTAACTCGGTATAAAAAATACGTCGGAAGGTCGGATCCTGATCGGCGGCCCATTCATCAAGTACAATGATGCTGCGATCTTCAAGGTATGCCAACAATAATGCCAAACGCTTACGTTGCCCTTGAGATAACTCAGTTGTGCTAAGACGACCATCAACAACTTCAACTTTATTATTTAAAGCGAGTTTCGTTAGGTAGTGTTCAACCAGTTCTGGATCGGGCTTAACCCCATTTTCATTAATAATATTTTTAAATAAATAAAAATCAGCAAATACCACAGAAAAATGATTACGATACCAATCAATATTATGCTCATTAATCACAGTATCAGAAAATGTGATGGTTCCACGGTGAGCACTATATAAACCGGTAAGTAGGCGTGCGCAAGTTGACTTACCACAGCCATTCCCACCAACCCAGAAAATCAACTCACCTTGATTAATCGTTAAATTAATTGGCCCAACGGAAAAGCCTGATTCGCCATCTTCACTCGGATAATCATATTCAATTTGGTCTAGCTGAAGTGTTTTCCATGATGTCTGTAGTGCAGGCAATGAATTCAGTTCATTTTTGTCTTCAGCTAAATCTAACGATGATACTTTGGCATAAGCGACAGAACCAATGATAAGCGCAGGTAATGAACCAACAAATCCTGCTAAAGGCGAACGCAAGAACAGAATTGCCAGTGCATAACCCGTCACTTGTTCCGATGTCCCAATCTGGAATTGGGTATGCATAAGTAAAACAAGTGCAATCAAGAGTAATACCGATGTATTTATCCAACTGCCATTAAGAACATTAAGTCGATCTGCTTTTGTATCTAAGATTCTCGCTTGTTCTGCTGAAGGCTCTAATTGAGAGTGATAAAAAGACGTACGGCGTTCTTGACTTAATTTAAGCTCATTACGGCCTCGCAGCATGGCATCATAACTGTCAAATAATACGTCATCATTTTCTCGTACTCGCTTTTTATAATCACGAGATGCGATCATTAATCGGCGACCGAAAATAATCGATACCGTACTCATCACCAGAGTCGCGATAAAAAATGTTGCTGACAACCAAAACAAATACGCATATGTGAATAGTACAACCGATGCGCCAAAAACAACAAAAGGTAAACTGTTAAACGCTTGGCTGATAGCGGTTATGTCTTTGGTTAAAGTAGCAAGAATAGTCGGCTGGCCTAACTGATCAATCCGCTCAACAGACATATTCATTAATCTTCGGCTAATACTCAGCCGTAGCTCATATACAACACGATGACCTAACCGGGTAATCTGAGATTGAGAGATATAACTCAATCCAAATAATAGGAATATGAGAGCAAAAAATAAAGTGATTGGAAAATCGGCACCGACACTTAATCGACTAATCGCTTCATTGATAAATGCGATAACTGATACGCCTGCTGCAGCACTTAAAGCACTGAGAAATATTGCAACTATAAATTTTGAATAGTCACCTTTTAATAAAGACAGAATTAACGTCGCGTTCATGATAAACAACACTACTTGTTAGAATTATGAAAACAACAAATTAAAATGTTGTTGTTTTACAAAAGCATTAGGATGTTAACACTAATCATTCTTGTTTGCATATTTGTTTGTTTATAAATGAATCAAAACTTTCTTAATAGTGCATTCATTATCGATATTAACTGAGGCTTAGTTGATTAACCGAACCTAGATTGATAATCCCCCCCCCCCCCCCGGGATACACAATTTTTTTTTGTAAAGAGTTTTTATAAATCTTCCCAACCACATTTAAAATTTTTTAGATTCTATCTACACAATAGAGGATCTTTTTTTTTTACTCTAAAACAACTAAT